>NZ_JBBYHU010000005.1:0-165446 GCF_038289905.1 Flavobacterium flavipallidum
AGTTTGAGCCGGAGTGATAGTATATGTAGCAGTTCCACCAGCCGGAGTAATTACCACCGAACCGTCATTACCACCTTTACAAGATACATTTACTTGGTTAGAAGCCGTAGCTGTTAAAGCATTAGCAGGTTCCGTGATTGTAACATCTACCGTTGTAGTACAACCTTTAGCATCTGTTACAGTGAAAGTATGTAAACCAGCAGTTAACCCAGTTTGAGCCGGAGTGGTAGTATATGTAGCAGTTCCGCCAGCCGGAGTAATTACCACCGAACCGTCATTACCACCTTTGCAAGATACATTTACTTGGTTAGAAGCAGTTGCTGTTAAAGCATTAGCAGGTTCCGTGATTGTAACATCTACCGTTGTAGTACAACCTTTAGCATCTGTTACAGTGAAAGTATGTAAACCAGCCGTTAAACCAGTTTGAGCAGGAGTGATAGTATATCCAGCAGTTCCGCCAGCCGGAGTAATTACCACCGAACCGTCATTACCACCTTTACAAGATACATTTACTTGGTTAGAAGCAGTAGCTGTTAAAGCATTAGCAGGTTCCGTGATTGTAACATCCACAGTTGTAGTACAACCTTTGGTATCTGTTACAGTGAAAGTATGTAAACCAGCAGTTAACCCAGTTTGAGCCGGAGTGATAGTATATGTAGCAGTTCCACCAGCCGGAGTAATTACCACCGAACCGTCATTACCACCTTTACAAGATACATTTACTTGGTTAGAAGCCGTAGCTGTTAAAGCATTAGCAGGTTCCGTGATTGTAACATCTACCGTTGTAGTACAGCCTTTAGCATCTGTTATAGTGAAAGTATGTAAACCAGCAGCTAACCCAGTTTGAGCCGGAGTGATAGTATATGTAGCAGTTCCACCAGCCGGAGTAATTACCACCGAACCGTCATTACCACCTTTACAAGATACATTTACTTGGTTAGAAGCAGTAGCTGTTAAAGCATTAGCAGGTTCAGTGATTGTAACATCTACCGTTGTAGTACAACCTTTAGCATCTGTTACAGTGAAAGTATGTAAACCAGCAGCTAACCCAGTTTGAGCCGGAGTGATAGTATATGTAGCAGTTCCACCAGCCGGAGTAATTACCACCGAACCGTCATTACCACCTTTACAAGATACATTTACTTGGTTAGAAGCCGTAGCTGTTAAAGCTGATGAAGGTTGAGAAATAGTAACTGTATTCGTTTTTGAAGAACAATTATCAGTAACAGTAAGAGTATAAACTCCAGCAGGAAGATTATTAACTGTAGTACTAGTTCCTACTACAGTATTTGAACTGTTTTTCCAAGAATAATTTACCGTTCCCACAGCACCTGTAACAGTACCAGCAGTTACAGAACCAGTACTGGTTCCGTAACAAGTTGCATCCGTTTTAGATGAAACACCAAGGTTTAATGTTGGATTTACTGTTACTGTTACTGTAAATGGAGTACCTGTACAAGCACCTGATTTAGGAGTTACAGTATATATTACATTTAATGCAAAATTATTTGTATTTGTTAAAGTGCCACTTATATTGTTTTGATTTGTTCCTGCAACATTTCCTGAAATACCTGAACTGTTTGCTGGAGCAGGCCAACTAAATGTTGTATTAGCTGGAACGGTATCGTTACCACCATTTGTAGGAGTGATAGTGAATGTTCCTCCACTACAAATTGTTGTTGTTTTGTTAGTTATTACTGGTGTTGTACAACATGGTGCTGCAGTAATATTAGATATAATTTCACTATCTACATTTTGAGGAGAAGATGAGTCCGTTACTGTTAATTTGATAAAGTAAGGAGTGCTGTTTCCAGGAGAGAATGTAGGTGATTGAATTGTAGAAAATTGAGTCCATGTCACTCCATCTGTTGAACTTTCCCATTTGTATGTATAAATATTATTTCCTCCTGTTGTAGTACTAGTTAAATTTATGCTTTGATATGATGTTCCTCCCGGACACGAAGCGGTATAATTAAATTTAGCTACTAATGGAGTATAGATAATTGTATTTCCATAAGTTCTGCATTTAGATTTGGCTATTCCACTACAGTCAATTCCGCAAATTGAACCACTACCACTTCCCCAACCAACAAAAGGGCTAGTCATTGTTAGTGCTTCACCACATGTCCATTGAAATGGTGTTGGGTCTACTGCTATTGTAGGGCTGCCATTACTTAATGATACATCAAAACATCTTGAATACGATATTGTATTTGAACCCGATGAAATATCTCCAGCTAAAAATATACCTTGTCTAGCTGAACCAGTTTCGTTTGTTATACTTACTGCCAGATATACATTTATAGTTCCCGATGAAGATGAACAGGCAGTAGTTGATAATGGTGTACCAATTAAATCAGATGCAAGATAGATTTTGTTTAGAGTAAATTCATTAGCTGAGCCCGGTGAATTCCAACAGGCTTTAGTGACCTGAGCTGTAGTAGTAAATGAGATAAAAGTAAAAAGTATAAAACAAAATAAATGTTTTAAAAAACTTTTCAATCCTACATCAAATTTTTGATTGGGTAAAATTGTTTTCATAATGATCAATTTTAAGGTGATTGGAGCTAGTTACAATAGCTAGTATGTAATTTTAATTTTAATGCTAAGCTACTTACATTAGATTTTTATAATAAATTTTCTCTTTGAACAACATAAATACTCGTTAAAAAGCGCTTTTTTTTGTAAAACAAACCCTAAAATTGAGTTAATGTTTTTTAGTGTTTTTGTTTAGTTCTAAAAAAAAAGGATAACTTAATTTTTTTTAAACTATTGATTGTTAATGAAATTTGCTTTAAATCATTAGTTTATTTCATGTTTTACTTGTTAACTAAATCGAAATTATATATTTAATATTAATCACGCAACAAAAATATCGATAAAATGCATAAAAAAAGGGTTAAATGCGTTAAAAATTAACAATTGAATTATTATTACTACAAATTAAAAGTCTTTTTTTTCTTTGTTAAAGAAAAAGTGTTAATTTATACTTTTCCACTTTTTTGAAATTATTAAAAAAATTTCCGATAATAGTTGTATCTTTCTATAAATGAAATTTTATAGAAAACTCTAAATGTAAAAACGAGATAGTATGAAGAATTTAGTATTAGTAAGGCATGCAAAATCCAATTGGGATATGCCATTAAAAGATATAGACCGGCCACTGGATCAAAGAGGTCTAATGGATGCACATTTAGTTTCTTCTAATATTCAAAAACATATTCCTAAAAAATATATTATTTGGAGTAGTCCTGCAAAAAGAGCACGCGATACAGCAGTTATTTTTGCTCAAAATATTTTGTATCCCATTGAAAATATTGAATTCAAAGACGATTTATACACTTTTGATGAAAAACAATTAGAAGGAATAGTCAAATCCTGTGAAAATACATTTGACAGTGTAATTCTTTTTGGTCATAATGCTGCAATTACAAATTTTGTTAATAAATTTGGTGATGTTTTTGTTGATAATGTTCCTACAAGTGGCTTTGTTTCGATGCAATTTGATACGGATAATTGGGACGATATTAATAAAGGGTTGACTAAAAAAATAATAACACCAAAAGATTTAAAATAAAGAATGTTTGATCAAAAATATATTGATAGAGAAAAAAGTTGGTTAGCATTTAATGCCAGAGTACTTCAGGAAGCAGCTGATGATTCGGTTCCATTATTAGACAGATTACGATTTTTAGGGATTTTTTCGAATAATTTAGATGAGTTTTTTAGGGTTCGTTTTGCTGCAATTCGTAGGCTGAGTTTGTCTGGAAAAACAGGAGAAAAAATACTTGGTGGAATTTCAGCTCAGCAATTGATTAAAGATATTACTGAAATTGTAATTGAACATCAAGCAGAAAGTTTGGCAATATTAAAAGATATTGAATCTAAACTTGAAACCGAAAATATTTTCATTATCAACGAAGATCAAATATCCGAGGAACAGGAGTTTTTCTTAAAAGATTTCTTTATCCAAACCTTAAGCCCTGAATTAGTAACAATCATTTTGAATGATTTGGCGGAGTTTCCTCTTTTGAAAGATAATGTAGGTTATTTGGCGGTTAAATTGGTAATGAAAAAAGATGCCGAAGTGCATTATGCTATTATCGAGATTCCTAAAACAATCAACCGTTTTGTTGTCTTACCATCAAATGATAATAAAAAATACTTAATACTTATTGATGACGTTATCCGACATAATCTAAAAAGTATCTTTAATATTTTTGATTATGAAAGTGTTAGCGCTCATATGATAAAAATTAGTAGAGATGCTCAATTAGAGATTGATAGTGATTTGAGCAAAAGTATGCTTGAAAAAATTTCTACTAGTGTAAAAGACAGAAGGATAGGGGAGCCAGTTCGTTTTATATATGATCAAACAATTGAGGACGATACTTTGAAGTTTTTTCTTGAAAAAATGAAAATTGTATCTACTGATAGTATTATTCCAGGTGGGAGATATCATAATAGAAGGGATTACATGGATTTTCCAAACTTAGGTAGATATGATTTATTGTATAAAAAAAATATTCCACTTCCTATTCCGGGACTTAGTTTAGAAGGTAGTATTTTAGAAAAAATTAATAAAAAAGACTATCTTTTGCATGCGCCTTATCAGTCGTTTTCTTATTTAACTAAGTTTTTAAGAGAAGCTGCTTTAGACCCAAAAGTGACAACTATTAAAATAACCTTATATCGTTTAGCTAAGAATTCGCAAATTATCAGTTCCTTAATTAATGCAGCCAAAAACGGTAAAAAAGTAACTGTTCAAATTGAATTACAGGCACGATTTGATGAAGCTTCTAATATTTCTTATGCTGAACAAATGCAGCAAGAAGGAATTGAGCTTATTTTTGGTATCAAGGGATTAAAAGTGCATAGTAAAATTTGTGTAATAGAAAGAATTGAAAACGGCAAAAACAAACGTTACGGTTTTATTTCAACAGGTAACTTTAACGAAGCTACTGCTAAAATTTATACCGATGTGACGCTTTTTACTAGTCACCAACAAATTTTAAAAGATATTTCAAAAATATTTGAATTCTTTAATATTAACTATCGAGTGCATCGTTACAAGCACCTAATTGTTTCACCACATTATACACGTTCTAAATTTTATAAATTCATAGATAGAGAAATTCTAAATGCCCGAGCGGGAAGAGTAGCTTATATGAAGTTAAAAATGAATAGTTTGTCTGATTTTGAATTAATTGACAAGTTATATGAAGCAAGTAACGCCGGAGTAAAAATTCAATTGGAAGTAAGGGGAATTTGTTCTTTAATTCCAGGTTTAAAAGGAATGAGCGAAAATATAGAAGCTATTAGTATTGTTGATAATTATTTAGAGCATTCCCGTATTTATATTTTTGCAAATGGTGGTCAAACCGAAGTTTATATTTCTTCAGCTGATTTTATGACCCGTAATTTAGATGGAAGGGTAGAAGTAACTTGTCCTATTTATGATCAGGATATCAAAAATGAATTGATAGAAAATTTTGATATTGGCTGGAAAGGAAATGTAAAAGCGCGTTTTCATTCGTATAAATTAGATAATAAATATCGTAAGAATGATGGCCAAAATATATTTAGAGCGCAACTTGAGACTTATAAATACTATCAAAGAAAAGTAGATTTATTGAAAGAGATTGTCTTTTAAAAATCAAAATAATAAAATTCAGAATGATTAAAATAAAAAAATTTGCTGCTATTGATATTGGATCTAATGCCATGCGATTATTGGTAACTAATATTGTGGAGCAGGAAGGTAAAGAAACTCAATTTAATAAAAGTGCATTAGTTCGTGTACCAATTCGTTTGGGACAGGATGCTTTTACCGTGGGGGAAATTTCTAGTGAAAATAGGGAAAGAATGGTTGATGCGATGAAGGCTTTTAATTTGTTAATGAAAGTTCACAAAGTTGAAGCTTACAAAGCTTTTGCAACTTCAGCAATGAGAGAAGCATATAATGGTAAAGAAGTTGTTGCACTTATAAAGAAAAAAGCAGATATTAAAATTGAAATAATTGATGGAAAAAAAGAAGCCGCAATCATTGCTTCAACCGATTTACACCATCTTTTAAAAACTGATCAAACCTATTTATTTGTTGATGTAGGTGGGGGAAGTACTGAATTTACTCTGTTTTCGAATGGCAAAATTGTTACTTCAAGGTCTTTCAAAGTAGGTACCGTACGTTTGCTTAACGAAATGGTTTGTGATGTTGTTTGGCAGGAAATTGAAAAATGGATTAAGACAAATACAGTTGATTTTGATGAAATTTCATTAATTGGATCCGGCGGAAATATCAATAAGTTATTCAAAATGTCAGGGAAAATGCAGGATAAACCATTGTCTTATTTATATATTAATTCGCAATATGCCTTTTTAAATTCTCTTACTTACGATCAAAGAATTTCCGAATTAGGATTGAACCCTGACCGTGCCGATGTAATTATACCTGCTGTTCGTATTTATTTAAATGCGATGAAATGGAGCGGTGCCAGAAATATTTATGTGCCAAAAATTGGACTTTCAGATGGTATTGTCAAAGCCATGTATTTTGGTAAAATATAAATAGTAGTATAAAATACGATATGAATAAAACAAGATTAGAAGCTTTTAGTGATGGTGTTTTAGCAATTATTATTACCATAATGGTCTTAGAATTGAAAGTACCCGAAGGAGAAAATTTTAATGATTTATTATCACTTCTACCTGTATTTGTAAGTTATATATTAAGTTTTATTTATGTAGGGATTTATTGGAATAATCACCATCATTTATTGCATAGTGCTACTAGGGTAAACGGAAAAATATTATGGGCTAATTTGCATTTACTGTTTTGGTTGTCTCTAATTCCTGCTTCTACTGCCTGGATGGGTGAACATGATTTTGCTAAAGCTACAGTGACTGTCTATGGTGTAGTACTTTTTATGTCAGCAATTGCTTTTACCATTTTACAGACTACTATAATTTGTATCGATGGGGGAAAATCATTTTTGGCTGAAGCCATTGGAAAAGATGTCAAGGGAAAAATTTCTCAGGTTTTATATTTGACTGCTATAATTGTTTCCTTTTTTAACCAATGGATTTCATTAGCAATTTATTTGATTGTTGCTTTGATGTGGTTAGTTCCTGATTCTAGAATTGAAAAGAAAATTTTAGAATCCAAATAAAACAAAAATTAAGCATTTAGATCCAATCCAAAAGTGGTTCTTAATAAATCAATATGCGGATTTATTTCATGTAAACGATTGTATCGATCTTGATCGTTTAAAGCTTTTTTAACCGCTACAGCTTCGTTTACAATAACTTCAATTGTAATGTTATGGTTGTGTAAGTGACCTTTTAAATGCCCTAAAAGTCCATTCATTTCCTTTTCGAAATCTAATTTAGATCCCTCATTAGGTAATTCAATACTGATAGTAGTTCCATTTAAAACCGGATCATTGATAAGCAATAATGATTCCATAATTTTGAAACCTTTGTCTCCTAAACGTTTTGCATAATTAGTCCATTGCAATAACATTTCTGTTTCTGTAAATGCTTCGGTAGGTAAGTCTAAAGTAGGTCTTACAACTGTTTTTTTGTTTTGTTCCAATTCTTTTTTGGCACGGATACTGGATAAGGATAAGGCCGAAAATTTTGGACCGGTAGATTCTACTTCAATTTTTTCTGAAGTTTTTGTTGGTTCCTGAACGGTAACTTCTATCGTAGGTTGATTTGTTGTATTAGGTATATTGGTATTTGTAACAACAGTAGTAGATTCAGTAGTTTTCGTTTGTTCAACTATTGAATAATCATTTTTCCTGAAATAAGTAGGCGGAATTATAAAGGACTCAGCTTTTTTTTTTCTCCATCAAAAGTGATAGAGGCTAACTGCATTAGGCAAAGTTCTACTAATAATCGTTGGTTTTGGCTTAATTTGTACTTCAAATCGCATTCATTAGCAATAGCAATTCCCTGTAAAAGGAATTCCTGAGAACATTTTTGAGCCTGAATACCATACATTTTTTGTGCCTGCTCTCCTGCTTCCAATAGACTTAAGGTAGAAGGTGTTTTGCATACCAATAAATCTCTGAAATGAGATGCTAGTCCAGCAACAAAATGATGTGCATCAAAACCTTTGGCTAAAATATCATTGAAAGTGATTAATAAATCTGGTATTTTATTTTCCAGAATTAAATCGGTTACATTTATGTAGGTTTCGTAATCTAAAACATTTAGATTTTCAGTAACTGCCTGACGCGTCAAATTGGTACCGCAATAAGAGACGACACGGTCAAAAATAGACAAAGCATCTCGCATAGCACCATCGGCTTTTTGAGCAATGATGTGCAAGGCATCGTCTTCAAATTCAATTCCCTGATTTTGTGCAACTCCGGCTAAGTGTTCTTTAGCGTCTTTTACGGTTATTCTTTTAAAATCAAATATCTGACAACGGGATAAAATCGTTGGAATGATTTTATGTTTTTCAGTGGTTGCTAAAATGAAGATGGCGTGCTTAGGTGGTTCTTCTAATGTTTTCAAAAAAGCATTGAAAGCTGCCGAAGACAACATGTGTACCTCATCAATAATATAGACTTTGTATTTTCCAGTTTGTGGTGGAATACGAACCTGATCAATCAAATTACGAATATCATCAACGGAGTTGTTGGATGCAGCATCCAATTCGAAAACATTGAAAGCAAAGTCTTCGTTTGGATCATCGTAACCCGGTTGATTTATTTTTCTGGCCAGGATTCGGGCACAGGTTGTTTTTCCCACACCACGAGGTCCGGTAAAAAGTAAAGCAGAAGCCAAATGATTATTTTCTATGGCATTTAATAAAGTATTGGTAATCGCTTTTTGACCTACAACATCATTAAATGTTTGCGGACGGTATTTGCGGGCTGATACTATAAATTGTTCCATAGAAATTTTTATTCGAAAGCAAATATAGGGTTTGAAAAATCAAAAAACAAGTTCCAAATTCCAAATAAAAAACTAAAGTTAAGTTTAATTTATAGATTTTATATTCTTTAGTAAAAGTAGAATTAATGCTAATAAAAGTATCCCATTAATTATTAATGAAGTAATAAGGATTTTAAAGTTAAAATTCTCTTTTGTTTTTTCAATATTTAAATTTTGTGATAATTTGTAAGCTCTTAATTGTTCCAATTGATAAAACCAATTTGACATTGTTCTATTTCGAATTTTTAAATTATCAATTTCACTACTAATTGAATCTAATTTTGTTGGATTATAAGTTGGTATTATTGGAATAGGAGGTAAACAACCTGGAGGAATTTCTACAGTTTGTGAAGGTAAACAGCTATCCAGAGAGATTGTATTATCGTTATCCAAATTAGCATAAACAATCCATAGATCTTTTTTGAATGGAAAAAAGTCACAGTTGTTATTTGAATCTTTACCTTTTATTATTGCGGATTTATAATTGCCTTTATAGAGTTCAATGATTCTAAAAGAATAAGTTCTTTTTATAGTATCTAGACTTATTAATTCTCCGTAAAAAACAATGTTTGAATATTTAAGACCTTGCGAAACCATCGTTTCTCTTTTATGTGGAGGGCAATCGCAACAATATATAGTATTAAACCATAAACAGAGCATTAATAAGAAGCTATTTTTCATTTTTTTATTTTATGAAATACTATCAATTTATGAAATTAATAGTAAATTATTTTGATGTTAAGTTCTACCTTTTCCTTGCTTTTATAGTAATATCCAATAACAATTGAGTGGTTTCATTATTAGAATTAGCAGCAAAACCTGATACATAAACACCTTTTTTTCCTGATTTGGATTGGATACCAAAAACGATAGCTTCATCATCTGGATTGGATTCTCCTTCATAACGATAAATATGTCTTATTTCAAATTTATCCGGATTCTTTAAAATAACATCTTCATGTTTGTTAAAGTCATAATTAAAACCGTTCTCATTTAATTCGTCCAAAGCTTTTGAAACCGAATCATAGTGGTAAATAGGATCCATGATGTAGAAAATTTTGAGGTTAAATAGACTTAAATATAATTAAATTATTTTAAATAGCTTGCAAATCCTTGCTAAAACAAGAGTTTTGTGCTTGTTGACATGGTTTTAAAATTGTAGTTTTGTACCACAGACCGCCTTATCGCTGTTCGCCTTGGCGGAGAGAGGAAAGTCCGGACACCATAGAGAAGCATAGCGGGTAACACCCGTCATCCCGTCTTTCGTGACGGGATAGGACAAGTGCAACAGAAAGTATGTACAGGTAATGCTGTAGTGAAACCAGGTAAACTCTATGCGGTGAAATACCAAGTATATCAGCATTTAAGGGTTTCTCGCCCGTTGCTGAAGGGTAGGTAGCTTGATCTTGTTGGTAACAACAAGGCTAGATAAATGATAAGGCTCCAATTCTATTGGAGACAGAATCCGGCTTATAGGTCTGTTTTTTTTCTTAAAAAATAAACCATTAAGAATTTAAGTTTCATTAAGTTTCTAACACTTAATTTTCTTTATCTCTTAATGGTTTAAAATTGAAATTTTATTGCTTATTCTTCTTCGCTGTCGTCATCAAAGTCATCTTCTTCTGTTTCTTCGTCAGTTTCAAATTCGAAAAAACTAAAAATAGATCCGCCGTAACTTTTTTGAAAAGAAAAATTTGGTAGTTGATCTAAAGTAGTATGTTTGGAATGTTCAATAATCATCATTCCTTCTTCATTTAATATATTGTTTTCAAAAACCAGTAAAACTACTTTTTCAAAAATAGACTGATCCAATCCATAAGGCGGATCGGCAAAAATGATATCGTAAGAAGTATTGCATTTTTCCAAAAACTTAAAAACGTCACTTTTGACAGCTGCAATCGGAAAATCAAATTCGGCAGCCGTTTGTTTAATGAATTTCACACAACCAAAATCACCATCGACCGATGTTATAGGTTCGCTTCCTCGGGATGCAAATTCATAACTGATATTTCCTGTTCCGGCGAATAAATCTAAAATTTTTAAACCGTCAAAATTGAAATGATTGTTTAAAATATTAAATAAGGATTCTTTGGACATATCGGTGGTAGGACGAACGGGCAAACCTTTTGGAGGATTGATGCGTCTTCCTTTGTATTTTCCTGAAATAATTCTCATGAATTGAAAAGTATAAAATGATTTCTGTTTTCAGCCTCGGTGAAATAATTATTCCACTTTAAATCTTCCACATCAATAAGCGAAACATTGCGAATGTATTTGTAAGCCATTTTGAAAAACGGACTTTCGGTTGTAATGTTTCCAATTAATTCCAATGGGAAATTTTCGGGATTCATATTCAGTTGTTCGGCTGTGAACAAAATGTAATAAATAAAATCTTCGGGAGTTTGAAATTCGAAAGAATTAAATAAAAGTAATTTTTGATTTTGAATAACGATGATTTCAAAATGAGTGGCACTAAAATGAACCATCATTTTTTTAGTATCAATATTTTTGGATGCATCCAATAATTTAGTGACTAAAATACTGTTGGCATGTTTGTATTCGAAAGAGCCAAATTTGTCAATAAAAAAATTATTCATATTTACATACGGAATATAAACTGCATTGATTCCATAGTTACTGATTTCGTCAAAGGCAAAAAAGTCAGTTTCAAAAACCTTAGTATTGTATTGCAAATAACTTCCCAGGTAATTTTCGTCAAAAAGTGGTTCTGGAACAAAGGTGGACAAATTGTTGTTGTGGATTACCAAAACCTCATCATATTGTTCATTCAATTCCGGATGTTCTTCAAAAGCATTGGCAAACAAATCTTCGATTTTTAAATTTTTATCAAAATTGCCAAACGGAATGTCCTTGAAAGAAGAAACCGTATTGTTAAGTGTGTCAAAACAACAAAAAGAAAGTCCGGTCAGTGAAACCTGAATGGATAGTTTTTTATATTTCTTTTCGGTGATGTCCATTGATGAAGATTTTTTCTGAAAGGCAAACTTACAAATTTATAATAGCAATATCAATTTAAAATTTAACACAAAGTATTACAATGGAAACACGATGATGTGCAAAGAATTTGTAATTAAAATTTACTCTTATATATATAGGTATAAAAACTTATGTTGGCTTCATTAAATTTTATAGTTCTACAGAGATACTTATATGACTTATGTGTTTCAAAAAAGCTATCTTTGAAACTAAATTATACTTCATGAATTCCGCTCAGTTTTATAGTCTTTTAAAAAAGAAATTCCCTTTTAATCCTACTTACAATCAGGAAATTTTTTTTCAAAAGATTGCCATTTTTTTGACAGAAACGACCAATGACCGACTTTTTGTCTTAAAAGGTTATGCCGGAACAGGGAAAACTACTGTAATTTCTACGATTGTAAATAATCTGACGGAAATTAATAAAAAATATGTTTTACTGGCGCCTACAGGTAGAGCAGCCAAAGTAATTGCTAATTATTCCGAAAAACCGGCTTTTACCATTCACAAGAAAATTTACTATCCTAAGAAATTTTCAGGTGGAGGAGTGACTTTTACTTTACAACCTAACAAACATAAAAATACGGTTTTCATTGTCGATGAAGCTTCGATGATTTCAGATGTAGATTCTGATTCTAAAATGTATGCCAATGGTTCTTTGTTGGACGATTTGATTATGTATGTTTATTCAGGAACCAATTGCAAAATGATTCTTTTGGGTGATACGGCTCAGTTGCCTCCGGTTAATTTAGATATAAGTCCGGCTTTGGATATCGATACTTTGAGTTTACATTATAATATGGATGTGGATCACATCGAGTTGAATGAGGTGATGCGACAGGAGGAAAGTTCGGGAATCTTATTTAATGCTACCGAATTACGTGAACTATTAAAGGATAGTTTCATTACCGATTTTCAATTTGATGTTCGGAAATTTAAAGATATTGTTCGATTAGTGGATGGCTATGATATTCAGGATGCCATTCATTCGGCTTACAGTAATTATAGTATTGAGGATACTGCTTTTATTGTTCGTTCCAATAAAAGAGCCAATCAATATAATGAGCAAATCCGTTCCCGAATTTTAGATAAAGAAAGTGAATTGGCTACCGGAGATTTTTTGATGGTGGTTAAGAACAATTATTTTTGGTTAAAAGATTCGGATGAAGCTGGTTTTATTGCCAATGGTGATATCATTGAGGTTTTGGAAATTTTTAAAATCGTAGAATTATACAGTTTCAAATTTGCTAAAGTCAAAATCAGAATGGTTGATTATCCCAGCCAAAAGCCGTTTGAAACTGTTTTATTATTGGATACCATAAAAAGTGAATCACCCTCATTGACTTATGAAGAATCCAACCGATTGTATCAAGAAGTTTTACAAGATTATGCAGATGAACCCAAATACAAACAATTCCAGAAAGTAAAAGCTAATGAATATTTCAATGGTTTGCAGGTAAAGTTTTCGTATGCTATTACTTGTCATAAATCGCAAGGGGGGCAATGGAATACTGTTTTTGTTGAGCAACCGTATTTGCCTAACGGAATTGACCGAGATTATATTCGCTGGTTATATACTGCCATGACTCGTGCTAAAAACAAATTGTACTTAATAGGTTTCAAAGACGAAAGTTTTGTGGATTAATTTTGTGTAATAAACCATTAAGGAATTAAGTTTAGTTAAGAGTTTTGAAAACCTTAATTTACTTAATGTCTTAATGGTAAAAAAAAAATACTATTACTTTTTAATTTTTAGATAGTGTTGCTATGCGATGTTGCAATCCCCATTCTAACATTTTGTCAAGAACATCACTCAATAATTTCCCTGATTCAGTTAATTCATATTCCACAGTAATTGGAGTAGTATCGTAAACTGTACGTTTAACCATACCGTTCATTTCTAAATCTTTCAATTCTTTGGATAACATTCTCGGAGTGATTTTTCCGATGGTTCGTTGAATATCACTAAAACGTTTCTTTTCAAATAATAAAGATCCAATTATTGGCAATTTCCATTTTCCACTTATAACATTCAAAGTATCATTTACTGCCAATACAAATTGTATTGGACAAGCTTTGGCTTCTTTAAAACTAACAATGTTTTTCATAAAGTATTCATTTAGTTGTTACTATACAAAAGTATACTGATATACTTTAGTATAGTAGTATATTTTATATAGCAAATGTACTTAACTTTGTCTAAAGATAAATTATAAAATATAAAAAAATGAATACAAAAATTTTAGTAACAGGTGCAACAGGGCATTTTGGAAAAGCAACAATAGAATTTTTGATTAATAAAGGAACTGACGCAAAAAATATTTACGCTTTAGTAAGAGATGCTACTAAAGCGGATGATTTATCAGCTAAAGGTGTAAATTTAAAAATTGGAGACTATAATGATTATGAATCATTAGTTTCTGCTTTTCAAGGAATAGATAAATTAGTATTGGTTTCGGGAACCGATTTAGCTAATAGAAGTGCGCAACAATTAAACGCAGTGAAGGCTGCCAAAGAAGCAGGAGTCAAACATATTGTTTATACTAGTTTTGAACGTAAAAATGAAACCGAAACTTCTCCGATTGCCTTTTTAGCACAATCGCATATTGATACTGATAATGCTATTAAAGCTAGTGGATTGACTTATACTATTTTGAGAAACAATCTATATTTGGATGTGTTACCAATGTTTTTAGGGGAAAAAGTTCTAGAAAACGGAATTTATTTTCCTGCAGGAGAAGGCAAGGCTGCTTATGTTTCCAGAAATGATTTGGCCGAAGCAGCTGCAAATATTTTAATCTCTGAGGGACATGAAAATAAAGAATATGCAACAAATAATATCGAGAATTATTCGTTTCAAGATGTTGCTGAAACTCTAAGTCAAATAACAAATAAAAATATCAGTTATTTTAGTCCGGCTTCAGAAGAATATGCTGAAGTTTTGAAAAATGCTGAAGTTCCGGCAGAATACATTGGAATGTTTGTAGGTTTTGGAGCAGCAATTGAACAAGGAGAATTTAATGCTGATAAATCTGATTTAGAAAATTTATTAGGAAGAAGGCCTCTTAGTTTAAACGAGTTTTTAGAACAAGTGTACTTATAATATAATAGGTATAAGTATAACTTTAAAAACGGACTTCATTTAGTCCGTTTTTTTATAAAATGATTTCATAGATAAAAAAGATGATTATATTTAATACCTAATAATAAGAAGTGATGAATACATTAAACGACCTACATAAAATTTCATCTACTTTTTCGAATACCGATAAAATGCCGGTGTTGTTCCTGGGACACGGTAGCCCCATGAATGCGATTGAAGAAAATCAGTTTGTAACTGGTTTTAGGAATTTAGCGAAGACACTGCCACAACCCAATGCGATTTTGTGTATTTCTGCGCATTGGTTTACACGAGGAACAAAAGTGACTGCTATGGAAATGCCCCGAACGATTCATGATTTTGGAGGTTTTCCCAGAGAATTGTTTGCAGTACAATATCCGGCGCAGGGAAGTCCTGAGTTAGCGATGGCAACTAAAGAATTGTTATTACCAACCGAAGTCGAACTCGATCATGAATGGGGATTGGACCATGGTGCCTGGAGTGTCATTAAACATTTGTATCCTGAAGCCAATGTTCCGGTGATACAGTTGAGTATTGATTATTCAAAACCGGCACAATATCATTTTGAGTTGGCACAACAATTAAGCAGTTTGCGACATAAAGGCGTACTGATTGTAGGCAGTGGAAATATTATTCACAATTTACGATTAGTTGATTTTTACAATATGGACAAAGATAATTATGGTTATGACTGGGCAATTGAAGCCAGAGAAAAAGTGAACTCTTATTTATTAGATGGAAATTTTCAGGCTTTGATTGATTATGAAAATCAGGGTAGCGCTTTGCAGTTAGCCGTTCCTACACCGGATCATTATTTACCGTTGATTTATACTTTAGGCTTAAAAGAAAAACAGGAAGAATTGAGTTTATTTAATGACAAATTATTAGGCGGTTCTTTGAGTATGACTTCCGTGAAGATTATGTAGGTAATTTGTATTTTGATTTTTTCTATATTTGTTAAATAAAAGTAATGATTATGAGTACGATAACATTTGAAGTTGACGATAAAAATCTTTCGTTTGTGAAAACACTTTTGGAACATCTGAAAGGGGTTAAAAATGTAACAGTTCAGGAGGAAGAGAGTTTTTATAAAACTGATTTTGTAAATTCAGTTAAGGAAGGACGAGAGGAATATAACAAAGGGGAATGTACGACCATTTCTGTTGAAGATTTATGGAAGTAAAATTTACCAAAAAAGCATTAGAACATTTAGAATTTTGGAAAAAATCTGGAAATAAGGGAATTCAAAAAAAGATTCAATTATTAATTGAGGATATTATGAAAACACCTTTTACAGGAATTGGGAAACCAGAAGCTTTGAAATATGAGTTGCAAGGAATTTGGTCCCGAAGGATAAACGAAGAACACCGAATTGTTTATGAAATTCCGGATGATGGAGTTTTATTAATACATAGTTTGAAAGGACATTACACTCGTTTAGTTATTTAATAAAACCTCACTATTAAGTGAGGTTTGTTTTTTTGTTGTTGAACTGATTTTGCTTAAAATGTTTTGTTAAAAATCTTATATTTGGAACTTTAAAAAATGGGATTACTAATTTAAAAAAATAATATTGAGGATAAAACAATTAACATTTACCCGCTTTATAGCTGCAATTTGTATTGTGATTTTTCATTATGGGAGTGGTTGTTATTTATTCAACAATGAATATTCATCATTTATTTTTAAACAAGCAAATATTGGTGTTAGCTACTTTTTTATTTTATCAGGTTTTGTAATGATTATTGCATATAATAATAGAAAACAAATCTTTTTTTTTGAATATTTCAAAAATCGTCTGGCTCGGATTTATCCCGTATATTTATTAGCAATTTTATTAATTTTAGGAATTAAGTTATTTAGAGATGTTAACTATATTGATTTAATTTTGAATGTGTTAATGTTACAATCTTGGATTCCTGATAAAGGACTTACAATTAATTATCCAGGATGGTCATTATCAGTAGAATTATTCTTTTACATAACTTTTCCATTTTTATTCAATTACATTTATAAAAAAATCAGTTTAAAAAATATTGGAATCTGTATTGTTTTATTTTGGTTGTTTAGTCAAATTATATTTAATATATCGGTAGGGACTGATTTGATGAAGCCTTTTATGTATAGTATTAAAGATCTACATTACAATCCTTTATTGCATTTTAATGAATTTTTAATTGGAAATTTAACAGGCTTGTATTTTGTTAATAAATTAAATATGAAAAAGAAAAACTATCTAGGATATATTTTATTTACATTTTTAGTTTTGTTTTTAGTATTGAGATTTTCATTTGGTATTAATTATCATAATGGATTACTTTCAGTAGTATTTGTTCCTTTGATTCTTTTAATTTCATTAAGTACTGATAGATTGACTAATTTATTCACTAAAGATATTTTTATCTTTTTAGGAGAAATCAGTTTTGGAATATATATATTACAAATGCCTGTTTGGATTATATTTTCAGATTATAGGATGAATAAATATTTTGGATTAGATAAAGAATCTGATTTTAGTATATCATTTTTTATTAGAGTAGGAATTCTATTTTTAATAGCAACAATTAGTTATTTGTATTTTGAAAAACCAATTAGGGATAAAATAAATAATTCACAATTAGTAAAATAATTAAATTAAAACAAACTTTGTAACGGAGAAATTATGTTACAAAAAACAAAAGAAATGAAAATAATAGCAGTCATTCCCGCCCGTTACGCCTCAACCAGATTCCATGCCAAATTAATGCAAGACCTTGGAGGGAAAACAGTCATTTTAAGAACTTATGAAGCAGCGGTAAACACCAATTTGTTCGATGATGTTTTTGTGGTAACGGATTCCAATTTGATTTTTGACGAAATTGTTACTCATGGTGGAAAAGCCATTATGAGTATCAAAGAACACGAATCGGGGAGCGACCGAATTGCTGAAGCGGTGGAAAACATGGATGTGGATATTGTAATCAATGTTCAGGGCGACGAACCATTCATCAATGCTGAACCTTTGAAAGAAGTTATCGAAGTTTTCAAAAATGATTTTGACAAAAAAGTAGATTTGGCTTCGTTGATGTATGAAATCAAAGATGAAGAAGAAATCAATAATCCGAATAATGTGAAAGTGGTGGTGAACCAAAATAATTTTGCGTTGTATTTTTCACGTTCGGTAATACCTTATCCAAGAGAAAAAAATGTTGGGGTTCGTTATATGAAACACATCGGAGTTTATGCTTTTAGAAAACAAGCTTTATTGGATTTCTATCATTTACCTATGAAAACTTTAGAAGCTTCAGAAAAATTAGAACAACTGCGTTATTTGGAATTTGGCAAACAAATTAAAATGGTCGAAACTACTCATGCAGGAATAGGAATCGACACCAAAGAAGATTTAGAAAAAGCAAGAAAGATTGTTTAGTCTTTTTTGCTTTTTTCAAAATAACCTTTCGAATCTATTTTAGTAGAATAAAAATTCAAAAATAAAACCACAAACATTAATACCAAAAGCGATTGGGTCATTACTAAGAATTTTCCAAAAGTGGCAACAGGATATAAATCGCCAAACCCAATTGTAGAAGATGTTACCATGCTGAAGTATACGGCATCAAACCAATGATTGAATTTTTGGTTGAGATAATTTCCGGTAGAATACAAGACAGCAAAACCAAAAACAATTTCCAGATAATTAAAAAACAATAACAGCATTGATCGTTTGTACGAACGCGGTTTTGAAAACAAGTCTGATGCAAATATTAATGTTGGAATATATAAAACAGTTTCAAGCATTACATAAATCATCAAACCTAAAATAACAGGAAATTGTTGCCATTGGTTTGAAATAATGATAAGTGGCATCGCTACTTTTGACAGGATGTAAAAATCCATTGCCAGATCTTCGTATTCTGTTCCTTTTTTCGAAGCAAAATATTTGATATAAATTCCAGGAAAAATTAATTGTGAACTGGATAAAAACAAACGCACAATTTTTTCAATTCCGTTATCATCCTGATGATCATTGTTCCAAATTGCCTTGATATTTTGAATACGTTTTTGAATCGGATTCAATTTTGGATCACGTAAATTGGTTACATTTCCTAAGAGCAATTTTCGCAAAATTTTTCTCATGAATTAAATTTGTTTTCGTGAATCTAAATTACAAATTATAAAAATTAGTATTCAAGATTATTAATTCATTTTTTCGATAATAATTAATTCATTGTGTTTTTCAACTCTGGGAACAGTTTTAATGATAAAGTTATCTTTATTAAATTCACTAACTAATTTTTGATTTCGAATATTATCGGCCTGATTCAATAACATGGTATTGAAAAGTATGTTTCCTTTATTATTAAGGAGAAAGCAAATTCGGTCTATAAAATAATTTTCAAAAAGAAAATTAGGCATTGTCGTATCCTGAAATATATCTACAATAATCAAATCATATTTCTCATGAGTTTTTAATACAAATTCAAAAGCATCGTCAATGATAATTTCGAGCTGCGGAATTTTATCTAATTTAAAATATTGATTAGCAAGTTTAGCCATTTCCGAATCAATTTCTACTCCAGTTATCTTTCCAGAAAAACCAATATCTTTAATTAAAGTTTTAATTACACTTCCTCCAGCAACTCCCAGTAAAAGAATATTTTGTGTTTTTTTTATTTTTTCAAAGCCAATATTTTTTAAGCCTAATTTTAAAATACGTTGTAAACTTCCATAGGAGTAATTTGTGTTTTCAGAATCCATGACTAAATCACCATCGGTCCAGGTAATTTCTATTGTTTTGCTATAGGTAGATTTTTGGGTGTGGATTTTTATAGGGTATAGATAACTTAATAGGCGTTTTAACATAAATAGGCTTTTTCTCAAAAATAACCTTTATATTCTAATTATTGTTTTTAACTACTAAAAATTCTTACCTAAAATAGTTAAAAAAAAAATAAAAAATTTAAAACCATGTGGTTTTGTTTTTCGTAGATAAGATAACCTTTAAAAATTTTAGCTATGAAAAAACTATTTATCTCTTGTATTGTGATTGCATTGACAATCAGTTCATGTTCTAATGACAACGTAATGATGTATACTCCGGAATTAACCATGGTTACTTCAAGTAATACATCAGGAAAAGTGACCTATGTAGATCTTTTGAAATCTCCTACGATGGTATCTTCTTTTATGATTTCTTCTTTGGATGCTGAAGGTATTTCGTATGATAGTAATGCTGATAATATTATTGTTGCTTCAAGAACGAATAATAGACTGGAAGCTTACTCAGGAGTAAAAAATGCCGTTTCTACTGGGGCTACGACTTTAAATTTAGCTTTTAGTGGTTCAAATCTTGATTTTACCAATGCGAGAGAAACAGCGGTTTCAGGTGATATTGTAGTAGTTGCTCAGGATCAATTGGCTTCAAATGGTTTGGTAAATAAATTATTGGTATACCAAAAAAGTGAAATGGGTTTTACACTTTTGAAATCCTTCACTACTGATTTTAAATTATGGGGTATTCATATGGAAGGAAACGATTTATATGCAGTTGCTGACTTAACATCAGATATTGTTTATTTTAAAAATTTCATGAGTAATTCCTCTGGAACAATTTCAGCTACTAAACGTATTACTATTGAAGGACTAGTACGTACGCATGGGATTACCTACTCAGCAAAGGATGATTTGATGGTTCTTACCGATGTAGGTAGCGCTGCTTCAGATTCAGATGGTGGATTAGTATATATTAAAAAATTCAAATCTGTTTTTGCTTCAACAGCTAACATGGGAACTATAGCTATGAGTAATCAAATTCGAATTTACGGAACCAATTCTCAATTAGGCAATCCTGTTGATGTAGCCTATGATCATGTTACAAATACAACTTACGTAGCTGAACGTTTAAACGGTGGAGGAAAGGTTATGAGCTTTTCGATGCCTACCATGTCTAGTGATGCTACCCCAATGAATGTAAGGGCTGAAGCTGGCGTTACTTCAATTTTTGTTGTAAGAAAGTAAAAGAAATAAGTTTTAAAAAAAATAGCCTTGAATATTGTAATTCAAGGCTATTTTTTTTGATTAGGAATGAAACTTTTAAAAGTTCCGTCTTTGTAGAAAAATACAATTTTTTCAATTTCTTCATCAAATAAAGGAAAGTTGTTTTGATTGTTGTTTTCAAAAGTATTTTCTTTTAGGTCTTGCTTGTTTTCTGAAAAAATAAGTTCGTTTTTATCTGAAACTTCGGGAGAATCGAAAAGAGAAGAGGAAATAGGTGTTTCTTTTTTGTTGCTTGAATTGGTTTTGGGAAAATTACCTTTCCCGTTCAAAATCCAATACAAATCAATTTCAGGATAAACTTCTAAAATTTTGAGAATAAAATCTAAACTAGGCTTGTTTCTGCCTGAAAGGAGATGGGATAAACTGGAACGTTGTACACCTATTTTATCAGCAAAAGCAGAAGCATTAATGCTATAATAATCTAG
This sequence comes from Flavobacterium flavipallidum, assembly GCF_038289905.1. Taxonomy (NCBI): domain Bacteria; kingdom Pseudomonadati; phylum Bacteroidota; class Flavobacteriia; order Flavobacteriales; family Flavobacteriaceae; genus Flavobacterium; species Flavobacterium flavipallidum. The sequence continues at coordinate 21,526 of NZ_JBBYHU010000005.1, forward strand.
TATTATTTCAAGTCTTTTTATGAAATCATCTGTGTTTACCATTGTAAAATAGAAGTTTGATAGTGCTATTTACAAATGTAATCAAAAAAAAGTTGAATATCAAATTTACACGTGTAAACAGCTGTTTACAGGCTGAAAAGGTTCAATTTAAACTTGATATATAAATATTTAAATAACTGAAATAAATGTTTTTAGTAATGTTTTATGTGTATTGTAACATTTGTCAATTTCTTTTCGAATAGAGCTATATTTACTTTATCGAAGTGTGTTTACAATATTGAAATATTTCAAAAATATTATATTTACAAATGTAAAAATAAAGATGTTTACTTTTGTAAATCAAAATAAAACAGATATGAATTTAGAACAATTGTTTCTTGAAAATAAAGAAAAAACTATTGAAGGTCGTTATTTGACATTAGAGTCAATTGAACCGATATTAAACAAAATCAACACTAATAATCAACTCTCAATTATTGGTCAGTCTGTACAAGGTCGCCCAATTTATAAATATAATATAGGTGAAGGAAAAACTAAAATTTACCTATGGTCACAAATGCATGGTAACGAAAGTACCACAACAAAAGCTTTGTTTGATTTTTTAAACTTGCTTCATAATGGTTCTGATTTGGCGCAAAAGTTTTTATCTCATTTTACTTTTTGTTGTCTGCCAATGCTCAATCCAGATGGGGCTTTTTTATACACTAGGGCTAATGCTAATGAAATTGATTTAAATAGAGATTCTCAAGATTTGACGCAACCGGAAAGTAAATTATTAAGAGCTGTTTTTGAAGATTTCAAACCTGATTATTGCTATAATCTTCATGATCAGCGTACAATATTTGGTGTTGCTGATACGGGAAAACCAGCTACAGTTTCTTTTTTAGCACCTTCTTATAATCAAGAGAGAGAAATTAATGATTCAAGACAAAAAGCAATTAATATTATAGCTGAAATGAATTCGGTATTGCAGCAGTTTATTCCAGGTCAAGTAGGGCGTTTTGACGATTCATTCAATATTAATTGTATAGGGGATACTTTTCAATATTTAGGTGTGCCAACTATTTTGTTTGAAGCAGGACATTTTCAAGGGGATTATCACAGAGAAGTTACTAGAAAATATATATTTATGGCTTTAGTTTCTAGTTTTACAAAACTTAGCGAAAACGTTATAGATATTAATAGAACAGAAGAATATTTGAATATTCCTCAAAATAAAGTCGTATTTTATGATTTTATATATAAAAAGGTTAAAATAAATTATGATGGTAATGAAAAATTAACGAATTTTGCTGCTCAGTATAAAGAAGAATTAATAGATGGAGAGATCAATTTTAATGCTTACATAGCTAAAATTGATGATTTAGAAGGTTTCTTTGGACATGAAGAATTTGATGCTCAAGGTGCTTTATATAATGATGACCTAAATAGTTTTCCAAAAATTGATCAAAAAGCGAATTTTTCTTTAGGTAAAGAATATAAATTTGTCAATGGATTAATAAAAAAGTAATTTTTTGCATGACTTTATCATTTTTATGTATATTTTTATGCTTTAAAATGATAATAAATAATATAATTAAAGAAATATGAGTAAGTTCCGTTTAGATGAAGTAGATCATCAGATTTTAGACATGTTGATAGATAATACCAGAGTTCCGTTTACGGATATTGCTAAAAAATTATTGATTTCAGCTGGTACTGTGCATGTTAGGGTTAAAAAAATGGAAGATGCTGGGATTATCATGGGGTCTTCTTTAGTGTTGGATTATGATAAACTAGGCTATTCTTTTATTGCTTATGTAGGTGTGTTTTTAAATAACACTTCGCAAACTAAGTTTGTTTTACAACGCATTAATGAAATCCCTTTTGTTACTGTTGCTTCAGTAACTACAGGAAAATTTAATATTTTCTGTAAAATCAGAGCAAAAGACACTAAACATGCAAAAGATGTAATCTTTATGATTGATGACATTGATGGTGTTTATAGAACTGAAACTATGATTTCTCTTGAAGAAAGTATCAACGATAAGAAGCGTTTGATGCATACTATTTTCAAAAACATGTAATTTTTGACTTGAATGTTATTTGTAATAAATACCTCAAGTTTACTCTTGGGGTAATTTTTTATAGAAAAATCACAAAACAACTCAATTAACTAAATAATTAAACATAATTTATGTATACGCTCCCTAAAATAGAACGTTTCAATCAAAACGTTCTCTCTAAATATCATATTTACAACAGCGTTTTCATTACTTTACCTTTTGACTCAATTGATAATACAGGTGCTTTACTACCTCTTTTTACAGAGGTTTGTGATACAGGGTATAAAAAAATGGAAACACCAAAGGAGATTTTTGAATTCTTTTCTAAAAAATATTTACATACTGATGTAGAGGCAGATAAAATTGATTTAATGTTTCGTTTTATCCAATATATCGAACGTCAGATTGTATTGTTTGATGCTATAGAAGATGCCGCTTTTCCAATTGTAAATAATATGGAGGGACGCGGTTCTTTAAGAGATATTAAAGAAAAATCAGAAGCTAGAGGTAAAAACGAAGAACTAGCTGAATTTTTGGAAAACTTCAATGTAAGAACAGTTTTAACAGCACATCCTACACAGTTTTATCCTGGTCCGGTTTTAGGAATTATCAACGATTTGACTCAAGCTATTCGTGATAATAATCTGTTGCAAATCAAGCAACTTTTAGCACAATTAGGAAAAACACCTTTTATTAAAAATGAAAAACCAAATCCTTTTGATGAGGCGGTAAGTTTGATTTGGTATCTTGAAAATGTATTTTACAATACTGCAGGAGATTTGATGCACTATTTAGAAACAAATATTGCTCCAAATGGAAATATTAAGAATCCTATTATCCAACTAGGTTTCTGGCCAGGAGGAGACAGAGATGGAAATCCATTTGTAACTACAGACATCACCCTTAAAGTTGCTGATCGTTTAAGAACTTCTATTTTAAAATGTTATTATTTTGAAATGAGAAACTTAAAGAGAAAACTAACTTTCTCAGGTGTAGATTTCTTAGTTGCAGAGCTTGAAAATAAATTATACCGTTCAGTTTTCTATTCTACAGGTGAAATTTTTATCACTTTAGAAGAGTTTAAATCTCAATTAAATAAAATTAAAACTATTATAGTAGAGCAACATCAATCTTTATATGTTGATGAATTAGAAGCTTTATTGATAAAAGTAAACTTATTTGGATTCCATTTTGCAACATTAGATATTCGTCAGAATAGTAAAATACACGATGCAGTATTCAGAGATATTTTTGATTTCTATTTAGCAAATGGAAGTGAAGTTTTCCCTAAAAACTATTATGAATTATCTGAAGCAGAAAAATGTGAAGTTTTAACTCAGGTAAAAGGGAATTTGAATTCGGCTGATTTTAAAAATGAAATGACACAATCTACGATAGATTCAATCAGAGCGATTCAACAAATTCAAAAATCTAATGGTGAATTAGGTGCTAACCGTTATATCATTAGTAATAATGAAAATGCAGTAAACGTTTTAGAAGCTTATGCATTATTCAGATTGAGTAATTGGGAGCATCCATCTGTTGATATTGTGCCTTTATTTGAATCAGTAGACGATTTGCAAAATGCGCATAATGTTATGGAGCAATTGTATACAAATCCGGTTTATGCTGAGCATTTGGCTAACAGAGGTATGAAGCAAACTATTATGCTTGGTTTCTCTGATGGTACAAAAGACGGTGGTTATTTAATGGCAAACTGGAGTATTTATCAGGCTAAAGAACAGCTTACGGCTATGTCAAGAAAATACGGAATTAAAGTAATATTCTTTGATGGACGTGGTGGACCACCTGCTCGTGGAGGAGGAAAAACACATAAGTTTTATGCTTCTTTAGGACCTGAAATTGAAAATAAAGAAATTCAGGTAACTGTTCAAGGACAAACTATTAGTTCTAATTTTGGAACTTTAGATTCTTGTCGTCATAATTTAGAAAACTTATTGAGTGCCGGTGTAACAAATCAGGTTTTTAATAAAGATTTGAATAAATTATCAGATAGTGATAAAGAAACAATGACTCAGTTATCTGAGCTTGGATATGAAAAATATTTAAGTTTCAAGAATCATGATAAATTTATCCCGTACTTAGAAAAAATGAGTACGTTGAAATATTATGCTAAAACTAATATTGGAAGTCGTCCTTCAAAAAGAAGTAAGTCTGAAAAATTAGATTTTAAAGATTTAAGAGCTATTCCATTTGTGGGATCATGGAGTCAATTGAAACAAAATGTCCCAGGTTTCTACGGTGTTGGTTCGGCTTTGAAGCATTTTGAAGAAACTAATCAATGGGATAAAGTTCAGGACTTGTACAACCGTTCTATGTTTTTCAAAACATTGTTAGAAAATAGTATGATGTCATTGGCTAAGTCATTTTTCCCATTAACAGCCTACATGAGAAACGATCCTGAATTTGGAGAATTCTGGCAAAACATTTATGACGAGTTTTTAGAAACTAAAAGATTGTTGTTGAAAATTGCAGGACATAAAGAATTGATGGAAAATTACCCTGACGGTATAGCTTCAATTCAAATCAGAGAACGTATTGTATTGCCTTTGTTAACAATTCAACAATATGCCTTATTGCGTATTAATGAATTGAATAAAGAAGCAAATCCGGATGAAAAACTGATTAAAGTTTACGAAAAAATCGTAATGCGTTCTTTATTTGGTAATACCAATGCAAGTAGAAATTCAGCTTAATTTTTTATGAAAGCAATTGAGATTCCTGAAAACGAGTACTCGATATTCAATGCTACTTATATAAAAGCAGCTGGAGACGGAGATTTATATGAAGACTTAGAAATAAGTCTTCATGATTTTATTCGTTTTGTTCAGGATATTCCAATGGATAAATTTGATTATCGTTATGCTGAAGGCAAATGGACGATTAAAGAAATTATTCAGCACATCATTGATACTGAGCGTGTTTTTGCTTACAGAGCATTACGGATTTCCAGAAATGATAAAACCGCTTTACCGGGATTTGATGAAAATGCATTTGCTTTAAATACGGAAGCTAATAGTCGACATTTGCAAAGCTTATTGACTGAGTTGTCAATTGTTCGTCAAAGTACTTTGGCTCTTTTTAAAAGTTTTTCGGAAGAACAATTAAAAAGAATAGGAGTCGCTTCAAATAATGATATTTCAGTACGTGCGATTGGTTTTATTATTATTGGACATTTAAAGCATCATCAAAAAGTTTTTAAAGAAAGGTATTTGTAATATTATTGAAAACAAGAAGACCAAATTTCTAACTTGTTTTCAAATGACATTGTATTAGCAGGACTTGTAGAAGGCATTACGTAATAAGTAATGCCTTTTATTTGCCCGAAATTTTTAATAAAGTAGCGATGACTTTCTTTTCCGTTGAAGATGATTTTTTTGATATTAGGGTATTGCTTCAATTGGCTTTCAAAATCATTTGGTTTGTGATTTTTAATGTGAATATCTAAACTTCCTTTACGTTCGCAATTTTCCAAAACATCCCAGATTCCAATTTTATGTTTTTGTAATACTTTTATTTTTTCTTCGAAAACGTTAGCTACTGGTAATTGATTAAATAGCGTATAAATGATTTTCCAAAAAAGATTGCGCGGATGCGCATAATATTCCTGTTTTTTTAAAGAAGCAATTCCAGGCATAGTTCCTAAAATTAAAATTTCTGTATCTGAATTAACAAAAGGAGGAAAGGAATAAATCATAAAAACTTAGTTTATATTTTCTTCTTTTTCAATAATGGCTAAAGCCAGTCTGATTTTTTCGTAAGCCATTTTTTCTTCGAAATAATCAAAATAGGGTTTTAGAGCTGAAGGTTTTTCTAATTTAATTTGAGCTTTGGCAATTAAGTTAACTTCTTCTTTTGAAACAAATTGGTGTAAATCAATTGCAGCTCCGTCTGAATATAATTTAGCTAAATGTGACATAATGGTTCCAATGCCTAATTTTCTTTTTGAAGCAATTTCATCAATTGGTAAACCTTCCTGATACAAAGTTAAAGTTTCTTTATAAGTGCTGGATTCTTTTTTAGTTTTAATCTTTTTATCTTTTTGAAAAGCAATAATAGCTTTTATAAATGCGTTGCCATATTTTTCCAGTTTGGTTTTTCCAACACCATCAATTATTATAAATTCTTCTTCGCTCATTGGTCGATTAATTTCCATCTGGCGTAAAGTAGCATCGCTGAAAATAACATAAGCAGGTACTTCTTCTTCGGTTGCTATTTCGTAACGTAGTTTTCGTAAGGTTTCAAAAAGAGAATTATTGGCAACTTTTAGTTTATTGTTGCTTTTTTCGCTCTTTTGTTCTGTTGGTTTTTGAACTGTGGAGAGTTGTACTTTTTCACCTTCAAACAAAACTTTTTTTGCTAGTGGAGTAAGTCTAATTTTGTTTTGCTGATGAAAAGCAATTTCACAATAACCTAAATTGATTAATTGAATTATATATTGATTCCAGTCGTGCCAAGAAGTTTCGATACCTACACCATAAGTTTTTAAATTCTGGTACTCTTTTTCGTAAATATAAGCGTTTTTAGAACCTCTTAAAAAATCAACAATCACATGTAATGGTTCTGATTCATTAAGGCGGATAATGGCCGAAAGTGCTTTTTGAGCATGAATAGTTCCGTCAAAAAAAGCAGGAGGATTTTTGCAAACATCACAATTTCCGCAATTTTCGGTTACGATTTCACCAAAGTAGGAAAGCAATATTTTTCTACGACAACTTTGTGCATCGGCATATTGTTTCATTCGTTCCAGTTTGGCTAACTGGATTTCTGCATTTTGTCCTTGTGAAGCAAACTTTTGTAATTGGATCAAATCACCATAACTTTCGAATAAAATAGTTTCAGACGCTAAACCGTCACGACCTGCACGACCAATTTCCTGATAATAGCCTTCAATGTTTTTAGGCAAATTGTAATGAATTACCCAACGAACATTGGATTTATCAATTCCCATTCCGAATGCAATGGTTGCACATACCACCTGGCATTCATCATTTATAAAATCATCCTGAGTTTTAGAACGAAGTTCGGCATCTAAACCTGCATGATACGCTTTGGCTGCGATCCCAGCTTTCTGAAGTTTCTCAGCAAGTTCTTCGGTAGTTTTTCGGCTAAGACAATAAATAATACCCGAATCAGTAGGTTTTGAATCGATGAAATCAATAATTTGTTTTACTCGATCCAATGCAGGACGAACTTCCAAGCTTAGATTTTTTCGATCAAAAGAAGCGATGAAAACTGCCGGATTTTTTAAATTTAATTGATTGCTAATATCTTGACGTGTAGCTTTATCAGCAGTAGCAGTTAAAGCTAATATTGGAGTAGAAGGGAAGCGGTTTTTTAGATAACCTAAATTGGTATAAGAGGGTCTAAAGTCATGTCCCCATGATGAAATACAATGCGCTTCGTCAATTGCTATTAAACTTATCGTGAGTAAGCTAAAAATATTATCCAGATAGGATAAACTCTCCGGAGCAATGTAAATAAGTTTTACTGTATTATTTTTTAAATTATCAATATGTTTTTGTTGTTCTTCATCTGTTTGAGTACTATTGATGTAGCAGGCAGCAATTCCATTGGCTTTCAAGCTATCGACCTGATCTTTCATTAAAGCAATAAGCGGAGAAATTACAACCGTAATGCCTGGAAGCAATAAGGCTGGTAATTGAAAACAAATCGATTTTCCACCTCCGGTAGGCATGATTGCTAAACAATCCTGAGTATTTAATATGGTGTTGATGATTGCTTCTTGATTAGTTCTGAATTTTTCAAAACCAAAATTTTCTTTAAGTGTAGTGTGTAATATTGCAGAAGAGATCATTGTTGTGATTGGCTAAAAATTAAAAAGGAACTCTTTTTTTGAGTTCCTTTTTTGTGTTTTGTTTTATGAATTAATCTTCATCTTCGTCGTCGTCATCAGCGATGTCCTTGCTATCACCATCTTCATCATCCTCGTCATCAAGTTCAGGTTTGTCGCTATCATCATCGTCATCGTCGTCATCATTAATGTCGTCATCCAAATCTAAACCTTTGATAGGAGCGATTGGTTCGATTACATCATCGATATCATCATCTTCATCAAAGTTTTCAATTCTGTCAGCTAATTTAGTACTCACTTTTACTAAGTATATAGTGTCTTCAGTGCGAACTTCAACAGCTTCTACTAATTCGTTTTTAGCATTTTTAAAACGAATGATATCTTCGTCGTCATATCCATCAGGAAATTTTTCAACTAATAAGTTTAAAATTTCGTTTGTCAATTTAGCATACTCAACTATAACTCTTCTCATAAAAATGGTATTATAAATCTAATAAATAAGCAAAAATTAATGGTGCTACAATGGTAGCATCTGATTCAATAATAAACTTAGGAGTGTTGATGTCTAGTTTACCCCAAGTAATTTTTTCATTAGGAACAGCTCCTGAATAAGAACCGTAACTAGTTGTCGAATCGGAAATTTGACAGAAATAACTCCAGAACGGTACGTCATGCATCTCCATGTCTTGATACAACATTGGTACAACACAAATAGGGAAATCTCCTGCGATACCTCCACCTATTTGGAAGAATCCAATTCCGTTTTCACAATTTTTTGTATACCAATCAGCTAAGAAAGTCATGTATTCAATACCTGATTTCATAGTTGAAGCCTTCAATTCTCCTTTGATTACGTATGAAGCAAAAATGTTCCCCATTGTACTGTCTTCCCATCCAGGAACAATAATAGGTAAATTTTTCTCAGCAGCAGCATACATCCAGCTGTCTTTTAAGTCAATTTCGTAGTATTCTTCTAAAACACCTGAAAGTAACATTTTGTACATAAATTCATGAGGAAAATAACGTTCTCCTTTATCATCAGCATCCTTCCAGATTTTGTAGATATGTTTTTGTAATCTACGGAAAGCCTCGTGTTCAGGGATACAAGTATCTGTTACACGGTTTAATCCTCTTTCTAATAAATCCCACTCGTCTTGCGGAGTTAAATCACGATAATGAGGTACTCTTTCATAGTGAGAGTGAGCCACTAAGTTCATGATATCCTCTTCAAGGTTAGCACCTGTACAAGAAATAATTTGAACTTTATCCTGACGAATAACTTCGGCGAAAATTTTTCCAATTTCAGCTGTACTCATTGCACCTGCCATACTCACTAACATTTTAGATCCTTTGGCAAGTTGTTCTTCGTATGCTTTAGCGGCATCAACTAATGCTGCTGAATTGAAGTGTAAATAATGTTTTTCAATAAATTGACTGATAGGTCCTTTACTCATTTTATGGGATTTAAATGTTTAGTAAATTGTCGTATTTTGAATCTAAACCGGTTCAAATATAATGAAATTATAAATCTACTAAAGCTTGTATTTATTAATTATTTATTATTTGTAGCCTAAAATTTTTAATACTTCTTCAGAGGTTTGTTGCTCTGAAAAAACTTCTGTAGCCAGTATACCATTTTCGTCTCTGTCAATCAGAATATGTTTAGGTTGAGGGATTAAACAGTGGTGTAAACCTCCATATCCTCCGATAGTTTCCTGATATGCACCTGTATTAAAGAATCCAATATAAAGTGGCTTTTCTTTATTATATTTAGGTAAATAAATAGCATTCATATTTTGCTCCGAGTTATAGTAATCGTCGCTGTCGCAGGTTAATCCACCTAAAAGTACTCTTTCGTAAGTGTCGTTCCAGCGGTTTACAGCAAGCATAATAAAACGCTTATTGATAGCCCAAGTGTCAGGTAGAGTAGTGATGAATGAAGAATCAATCATGTTCCACTTTTCTCTGTCATTTTGTTGTTTTTGATAAAGAACCTGATAAATTGCCCCACCGCTTTCACCAACAGTAAAAGATCCAAATTCGGTAAAGATATGCGGAACATCTACTTCAGCCTCATCACAGGCAATTTTAATCTGATTGATAATTTCGTCAATCATGTATTGGTAATCATACTCAAAAGCCAAAGAATTTTTGATAGGGAAACCACCACCAATATTCAATCCGTCAAGAGTAGGGCATTCTTTTTTAAGAGCAATATATACTTTGATACATTTTACTAATTCGTTCCAATAATAAGCGGTATCGTTGATTCCGGTATTAATGAAAAAGTGAAGCATTTTTAATTCAAGATTTGTGTTTTCCTGAATTTGTTTTCTGTAAAAGTTAACAATGTTTTTGTAACCAATACCTAATCTTGAGGTATAAAACTCAAATTTAGGTTCTTCCTCGGCAGCAATACGAATTCCAATTTTGAACTTTCCTTTAATTTCTGCCTGAAGTAAATCTAACTCTTCGTAGTTATCAATAATCGGAATAGTGTTTTTATGTCCGTTATTGATTAATCGGGCAATATTAGTAACGTATTGGTCTCTTTTAAAACCATTACAAAGAATGTAAGTGCTTTTGTTTATTTTACCATTCTGCAAAAGATTCTCAACAATATTGATATCAAAAGCAGAAGATGTTTCTACGTGAATATTGTTTTTGAAAGCCTCATTCATAATGAACTCAAAGTGAGAGCTTTTAGTGCAATAGCAGTAGTAGTACTTTCCCTCATATTTGTTTTTCTCCATCGCGCGACGAAACCAGCTTTTGGCTTTGTTGATGTTGTTTGAAATTTGAGGTAAATATGTAAACTTTAATGGTGTTCCATATTTTTCAACCAACTTCATCAAATCGATGTTGTGAAATTGAAGGTTGTCTTTGTTTAATTTGAATTCTTCTTGAGGGAAGTAATAGGTTTGATTAATTAAGTCCGAATATTTAGTATTCATTTTGTTTAGGGATTTGTGTTTTTATTATAGTTTGACAAATTCAATTAGACTATAATTTAAACCCTAATATTTGCATAAATAATCTGTAGTTTTTCGTTTTCTAAGTTTAAAATCTGAAATACATCAAAGATAAAATGACTTAACACATAATTAGAACGTTTTAACATTCTTAAGAAAGAACGTTTGTCAACGTTTTGATTTGAGTTGTGATTTCTTTGTCTTTGATTTTTTTTCATTGCGACAAATGTAAAAAATAATATATAAGTGATGCAATCCTTTTTTTTAAAAAAAACACTTAAGATTTGTAATCTTCAAAGGCTTTAAGAATCAATTCATTCTCAACTTCTTGGTTGATTTTAATCTTTCCAATACCCTCAATTAAGGCAAACTGAATACTTCCGTATTCGTTTTTTTTGTCATGGATTAGCAATTCCATGATGGGTTCCATATCTTCTTCTTCAAAAATCACATCTTCATAGATTGATTTTAAAACACTTTTAATTTGGATGTATTCTTCTTGAGATATAAGTCCTTTTTTCCAAGAAATAAAACTTTCTAAAATCATTCCTACAGCAATTGCTTCTCCGTGAAGTAAGGTAGTTTTTGTTTCGCTTTCAAGAAAATATCCTTCAATCGCATGTCCTAAGGTATGACCAAAGTTCAGGGCTTTTCTAATATTCTTTTCAGTAGGATCTTGTTTTACTATTTCGTTTTTGATTTCAACCGATCTATAGATTAATTGATCAAGCGCGTCAAAATCAATTGTTGATATATCAAGAAATTCTTCCCAGTATTTTTTATCGTAAATCAAACCGTGTTTCAACATTTCGGCAAGACCGGAACGCATTTCATTTTGTGGTACAGTTTCTAAATATTGTGTATCTATAAGCACCATACTAGGTACATTGATTACTCCAATTTGATTTTTTAAATTTCCTAAATCAACTCCGTTTTTTCCACCAACAGAAGCATCTACCATAGAAAGTAAAGTAGTAGGAATGTGGATAAAATCAACACCACGTTTAAATGTTGATGCCACAAAACCACCTAAATCAGTTACAACACCACCACCTAAATTTAGAACCAAACTTTTTCTGTCTCCACCAAGTTCCGTAAGTACCTTCCAGATTTCAACACAGGTTTCAATGTTTTTATTTTCTTCACCCGCTTCAAATTCTATAATTTCAACATTTAAATCGGTTTCAATTTCCGGTAATAATTTTGGTAAACAAAACTCATTAGTGTTGCTATCTACGATAATAAAGATGTTTGAAAATTTATTATTACGAATATGTAGATTTAAAGCTTCTGTAGCATTTTCGTTAAAATAGATAGGATAATTATTGGCTTGGATTGTTTGCATTGTCATTAATTAATTTGAAATGCAAAATAAGGCATTTTCGATTAATTATTATTCATAACTCTGCTATATTTGTTCCAAATTTTGTAAAATAAATGAAAAAGATTTTTAAAAATACCGAAATAGCTTTTGCTTTAAAGAGCGATACCGAATTAGATAGAGCTTATTTTCTATTTAAGATGATTTCCAGTCAGCCTTTAGTTCGTATTGGAACCGCGGTGACTAACTTTGCTTTAAAAGTACATCTTCCTGTTGAAAAATTAATTCGTGCCAGCGTTTTTGATCATTTTTGCGGAGGTGTAAATGAAGAAGATTGTCTTTCAGTTGTTGATAAAATGTACACCAAAGGAGTATCTTCCGTTTTGGATTATTCCGTGGAAGGAAAAGAAGAGGAAGATCAGTTTGAAGCAGCATTGAAAATGACGCTAAAAACTATTGATTTTGCTAAGGAACGCAAAGCTATTCCATTTGCTGTATTTAAACCTACCGGAATCGGGAGAATAGATTTGTATGAAAAAGTAGGATCGAAAATTGCCTTAACAGCTGCTGAACAGGCTGAATGGAATAGAGTGGTGGAACGTTTCGATATAATCTGTATTGAAGCTCATAAAAAAGACGTAGCCTTATTGATTGATGCAGAGGAAAGCTGGATGCAGGATGCGGCCGACGATATCGTTGCCAATATGATGCGCAAATACAATAAAGAAAAAGCGATTGTTTTTAATACATTACAAATGTACCGTTGGGATCGTTTGGATTATCTGAAAAAATTACACGAAGAAGCTAAAACGGAAGGATTTCATATTGGGATGAAAATTGTTCGTGGTGCTTATATGGAAAAAGAAAATAATCGTGCGGCAGAAAGAGGGTATCCAACTCCAATTTGTCCTTCAAAAGAAACAACAGATATCAATTATGATGCAGCCATTGTGTATATGATGGAAAATATTGAGCAAATGGCCATTTTTGCAGGTACTCATAATGAAGAAAGCACCTATTATTTAATGCAGTTGATGGAGGAAAAAGGAATCCAAGCAACGGATTGTAGAGTTTGGTTTGGTCAATTGTATGGGATGAGTGATAATATCAGTTATAATTTGGCTTACAACGGATACAATGTGGCTAAATATTTGCCTTTTGGACCGGTAAAAGATGTAATGCCTTATTTAATCAGACGTGCTGAAGAAAATACTTCTGTTGCCGGACAAACCAGTCGCGAACTGAAGATGTTGAAAAAAGAACGTAAAAGAAGAAAAAACGGTTAATAAAACTGTTTACATAATAAAAAAAGCTGTCGGAACGATACGTTTTTCGACAGCTTTTTTGTTTATAGAAATTTAGCTTTTAATTCCGGAGTAGGAATCATACATTGTTCTTTTTTGCCGTACCATTTGTAGCGGTTTTTAGCAATGTAATCGTAAATGGAATCCCGAATTCCTATTGGAAATATTTTAAAAATCTGCAATAAAGTATAAATAGAATGAAATTCGGCAGCTATTTTTATGGCAGCATCCGATTTTAAATAATAAGCCTTTCCCGGTTCGTACAAAATAATACTATCCGTAGTTTTCTGGTCTATACCAATGTAATTACAAATTTCCTGACCTAATTCAGATTGTAAAGCCACAAATCGAAAAATATCCTTTTTGTCTCTTTCGATGATAAATTGTACCGCCGAATCACAAAGATTGCAAACGCCATCAAAGAGAATTATTTTTTTGTTTTTAGGTAGGTTTTGCATTTTGTGGTTATTGCGAGAAACGAAGCAATCTCATGAAGTTTATTGCTTTGATTTCATTATGTTAAATTATCTGATATAAATCTCCGATTTCGGATTAGTATCCAAGAAAATATTAATATTAGTAGTTTTTACTTTTATAATTTTTGTTTTAAAACCATTTAAATTGAAAACTAAAATATCATTTTCATAAGCAATTAACGAGTAGTTTCCATTCGAATCAGTTCTAAAAGATTCTTTGCTGTTTAAATTTGAAATATTAACATTAGAGATAGGTTTATTATCGGAATCATAAATCATTCCTGAAATTTTTTGCTTTTTTGAATTGTTGTTAAGAAGATCAAAAACTTCTTTAAATTTTTCAATTGTATTAATATTTTGATCTTTCAATGTGATTTTTATTACTCCATTTTTTCCTTTATCACCATAGATATTAAAATCTTTATCTTTTAAGACTTCAACTTCTTTAATATTATTTGGCTCAAAGAGATTTAAAATACTATTATCATGCCCCCAAATAAAATCATTGACAATTAATAAAGGATTTTCAGGTTTTTCATTTATAGCTTTGTAAAGTTCATGAGGGTTATCAGTATTTAGGCTTTCAGTAATGTTATTTGAATTTTGATTTTGCGCATAAATTGCAAAAGCATTTACAAAAAGAAGAATAAATACGAATGTGTTTGAATTTTTCATCAGTTAATTAATTAGTTTCGTAAATATAAGATGTTTCTTAAATAAAAATACCAATTACTAATAAAAAAGTGATTGTTTCGTGCCTAACAATGAACTTACTGAACATTATTTCTTCACCGCTTCCACCAAGTCTAATTCATCTAAACTCACCTTGGAAGTAAATAAACCATAATTTACAACAGCCTTATTTTTCTCAATCTTATCAATACTTCCCACGGCTTTTCCGTCCAACATTCGTACGCGGTCGCCTACTTTCAAAATCGGTTTTGGTTTTTCAACAACAGGTTTCAGTTTCTTTTCTTTCTTTTCCTTTCTGATTTCTTCAACCTGAACTTTTACTTCCTCGATAATTTCTTTTTTCTTAGCTACATTGGCCTTAGTTTCTTTTGGAGTTGCTTTTTTTCGTTTCGAATTTTCAATTTCTACAATTTTCAAAAATTCGCCAATCAGCTCTTTTTTATTTTTATTATTGAAATATTTTTCGGCCAAATCGTCTATTTTTTGACCAATATAAATCACTTTTTGGTTGCTGTCATACAATTCCTGATAGCTTTCCAGTTTTTGCTTGATTTTGCTATTGATGGATTCCATTTTTTTTCCTTCTTCCCGAGCCCTGATTTCTTCCTCTTTCAGATTTTGAGAAGTTTTTTCCAGTTTGGAACGTTCTTTTTGCAAATTAGCAATGGTTTTATCAAAACGCACTTTACCTACTTCAATTTTCTTTTTGGCCCGATTAATCAAACCAAAAGGAATTCCGTTTTTCTGTGCCACTTCAAATGTAAAGGAACTACCGGCTTGTCCCAGTACTAATTTATACATCGGTTCCAATGATTTTTCGTCAAAAAGCATATTGGCATTGGTTGCAAATGGTAATTCATTAGCCAGAATTTTTAAATTGGCATAATGAGTAGTGATAATCCCAAAAGCTTCCCGATGATAGAATTCTTCCAGAAAAATTTCTGCCAAAGCACCTCCTAATTCCGGATCAGAACCCGTACCAAATTCGTCAATTAAAAACATGGTTTTGCTATTACACTTTTTCAAAAAGTAGTTCATGTTTTTAAGGCGGTAACTATAAGTACTTAAGTGATTTTCAATAGATTGGTTATCTCCAATATCTGTTAAAATTCGATCAAACAAAAAGGTTTCTGAACGTTCATGAACCGGAATCAACATTCCGGATTGTAACATTAGTTGCAGTAAACCAACTGTTTTTAACGAAATAGTTTTTCCTCCCGCATTAGGTCCCGAAATCACAATGATTCGGTTTTCCTGATGCAATTCGATGGTTTGCGGATAGGTGATTTCCTTTTTTTGTTTGTTAGTCAAATATAAAATAGGATGATAAGCTTCTCTGAAATATAAACGACGTTCTTCGGTTATATTAGGAAGAATTCCGTTGATTTTGTTAGCATATTTTGCTTTGGCAGCAATAACGTCAATATCACTCAAAAAGTCCTCATATTCTTTTAGCAGCGGAACAAAAGTCCGAATTACATTGGATAATTGTTTTAAAATACGGGTGATTTCCTCTTTTTCCTCGTATTCTAAATTACTTAGTTCACGTGAGTATTTCAAAGTCATTTCAGGTTCAATATAAGCAATACTACCTGTTTTTGAACTTCCTAAGATGGTTCCGCGTACTTTTCGACGGTACATTGATAAAACAGCTAAAACACGACGGTTTTGCACAAAACTTTCTTTTATATCATCCAGATAACCCAAACCATTGTATTGTTGTAGCGCAACACCAAAACTTTGATTCACTTTTCCGCGAACCAAATTCATATTTCGGCGAATATCTGACAGAGCAGGAGAGGCGTTGTCTTTAATTTCGCCATATTTATCTACAACCACATCAATTTGAGTTACAATTTCCTTAGTAAATTCAACTCTGGACGCTCTGGCGTTGATATTTGGATAATAATCATCAAATTTTTTAAGAAATTGCAGCATCACATTAACTGTGGAAGAAAGTGTAGCAATTTTTCTAAAACTGCCTACTTCAAGAAAACTATCTTCAATAGACAGAAATTTGATTTCATGTGTGATGGCATCAAATCCGTGATTAGGAATCGCATTGTTATTTTGAAATGAAGAAACATATTCTGAAGTTTGTTTTAAAGCCTGCATCAAATCTTCCTTATCTCTGAATGGTGTGATTTTTAAAGCTTTTTCTTGACCAATTTCAGTATTACATATCTCTGAAATGGTTTCGAGAATGGTGGGAAACTGTAAATCTTGTAATGTTTTTTCGGTAATGGAAATCATTTTGTGTACTAAGTTGTAAAGGGTCAAAGTTACAAAGTTTAGTAGTTAAAATAGATGTAATTGTAGTGTAGTTTGCTAAAAACTTTACGAACTTTGTCTGAAAATTTTAAGAATGCAGCTCAACTTATCCTCAGAATGGCAAGTAATTTTGTCTGATGAAATACAAAAACCTTATTTTTCTGATTTGATGATGGAAGTGGAAAAGGAATATCAAGCCGGTATTTGTTTTCCGCCAAAAGAATTGATTTTTTCCGCTTTTAATTATTGTGATTTTTCAAATGTAAAAGTGGTTATCATCGGACAAGATCCTTATCATGGAGAAGGAGAGGCAAATGGTTTGTGTTTTTCGGTTAATGATGGTGTTAAAATTCCGCCTTCGTTGCGAAATATTTACCGAGAAATAAACGATGATTTGGATAATTTGATGATGCCTGCTTCGGGGAATTTAGAACATTGGGCTAAACAGGGAATCCTATTATTGAATGCTTCTCTTACAGTTCAAAAAGACAAACCCAATAGTCATAAACATTTGAAATGGAATCTTTTTACTGATGCTGTGATACAGAAAATTTCTGATGAAAAAGAAGGAGTTGTTTTTTTACTTTGGGGAGCTTTTGCACAAAAAAAAGGTAGCAAAATTGACCGCAACAAACATTTGGTTCTCGAATCCGGACATCCTTCACCTATGAGTGCTAATCAAGGGAAATGGTTTGGAAACAAGCATTTTTCGAAGACAAATACTTATTTAAAAGAAAAAAATAAATCAGTAATTGATTGGTTGTTTATTTAAGTGCTTCCCATTCTTCTTCGGTAGCTAATGATTTTTGATATTCCATTTCAACTAACCATTTTTCACCATGTTTTAGTAACAAAGCTTCAAAATGTATATACTGTTTTGTTGCTTTTTGAGTTGCTGTATTTGTAGATTCGAAACAAAATATTCCAGTTTCGTGGGCTGTTGTTGGACTGCCTATTCTTTGTGAAAAACGAAAGCTAACAGCATCTTTAGTTATTCCGTTTTTAGTATTTGAAAATCCAGGCTTCCAATGTTCTAACGCCACAGTCATTGGTTGTGAACGTTTATTGTTGCCAATAGATACCACCAAAACAGCATTTGGATTACATAAAACTTCGTATCCTTTAAAATCACCTTCCTTTACCGTTCTTGCTATTTCATTCCAATACGTTTTATTAATTTCAGCAATTCGAAGAGAATCCTGTCTGGTTTTATTTTGACTGATTCCTTTTATCGTGAATAAGAAAAAGAGCGTTACGAAGTAGGAGAAGTTGATTAAGTATTTCATGTTTGAGGAATATTCAAATTGGTATGTAAATCAAATTTAAGAATTTTAAAAATTAAATAAGCCATCTAAATTTCAATTAGAAACTTAAATGGCTCATTTTAAAATTATGATGTAACTAATCTATTTTTTAATAATATTCTCTAAAGTGGCTTTATTAGCTTCGTTTTTAACAGTGATGATGATTTCGGTATTGTTTTTAGTTTGTCCTTCGATCACATATAATTTAGTATTTTTCCCAAATTCAGTATCACTTTTATCAAAGTCAACATCACCAAATTTTAATGTGTTTCTGATATCGGCTGTATCAACCCACTTTTCATTTAAAACCTGAGTAGCTCTGGCAGAGTATTCAAAAGGTTTATTGCTAATATCATTCAAAACGCGGGCATTTGGGAAATAGTTGCAACGGGTATCTTTTCCACTAAAAACAAGGGCTACGAAGAAGCAACCTATTACTAAACCTACTAAATAGTAAGCAAAACGTTGTACAAATTTCATGAATTTAATTTTTGGGTAAAGGTAATTGAAAGTTTACTTAAAAAACAATTAAATTAATATCGTTATTAGGTAAATCAAACCATTCTCCAATGGCTCTGTTGGTTAGGATTCCGTGGTAAGTATAAACCCCGTTTTTTAAGCCTTTATCACAGCGAATAGCACTTTCTAAGCCCCCATCTTCGGCAATTTTTAATAAATAGGGAGTGATAATGTTACTAATTGATAAAGAAGCGGTCTTAGAATAGCGGGAAGGAATATTGGGAACGCAATAATGAAGAATATTGCTCTTTATGAAAGTTGGTTTTTCGTGTGTAGTAACTTCGGATGTTTCAAAACAACCTCCCATATCGATACTGACATCAACAATTACAGCACCTTTTTTCATGTGTTCTACCATTGTTTCTGTGACAACAATTGGACAACGTTCT
This sequence comes from Flavobacterium flavipallidum, assembly GCF_038289905.1. Classification (NCBI taxonomy): domain Bacteria; kingdom Pseudomonadati; phylum Bacteroidota; class Flavobacteriia; order Flavobacteriales; family Flavobacteriaceae; genus Flavobacterium; species Flavobacterium flavipallidum. Next base: position 40,656 of record NZ_JBBYHU010000005.1, read on the forward strand.
AATCCGCGAATGGCTCCTATGGCTACATCACAACGTCTTAAGGCCTTCATCAAAGCTTTTGGTTGGATAGTTGAAGTAAAAATACGTTCGTTTAAACTATTTTGAAGTCGTCTTAATTTGGTAATCGAATTATCAAAAACTTTTACATTAGCACCTAATCCAATAGCTGCTCTTGCCGCAAATTCTCCAGCAGTTCCGGCACCTAAAATTACGACTTCAGTAGGAGGGACACCAGTAATATTTCCAAAAAGTAGTCCTCTTCCATGAGCATTAGCAATCATTAATTCGGAGGCAATTAAAATAGAAGCGGTTCCTGCAATTTCGCTAAGTGATTTTACAACCGGATAAGTGTCGTCAACATCTTTAAGGTATTCAAAAGCCAAAGCCGTAATTTTTTTCTTTGTTAAAGCTTCAAAATATTCTTTTTTCTTAGTTTTTAATTGAATTGCCGAAAGTAGAATCGTTTGATTATTCATCATATTGATTTCAGCAATTGTAGGTGGTTCGACTTTTAAAATCATCGGACAACCAAATACTTTTTGGGTATCTTTTGTAACTTCTGCACCGGCTTCAGAGTATTCTTTATCAGAATAACTGGCACTTTCTCCTGCTCCTGATTCAATCATTACGCGATGTCCATGACATACTAACGAACTTACCGCATCAGGTGTTAAACAGATACGACGTTCCTGATAGCTGGTCTCTTTTGGAATACCAATAAATAGTTCACCTTTTTTTTTGGCTACTTCCAGCTTCTCTTCTTGAGGTAACAACTGTTGTTTTGTAAATGGAGTTATTGATATTGACATCGTTTTTGGTACAATTAAAAAAGTAAAATTACATAAAAAGATTAAAAAAATAAGTTTTATAGTATGATAAAAACGTAAACGAATTCATTAATTAACATAAAGTTAGATTTTTAATAGTTTTGTTGTTTTCTCTTAAGAAGTATTTTCGGAAAAACACAAAAAATCAATTTAAAATACTGATATTCAGTAGTTAAAATTATTTTATTTTGGTTAAATTATTTTAGTTTTAAAAGCCTTTTTCCATCCGGAAGGGCTTCTATATTTATGACGGAATGATTATCGGGAATAAGATTAGCTATGTTTTCGGCCCATTCGATAAAACACCAATTTCCGGAATACAAATAATCATCCACTCCCATGTCAAGCGCTTCTGTTTCTTTTTTAAGGCGATAAAAATCAAAATGATAAATGATTTGATTATTTGCTGCTTCGTATTCGTTAACTAAAGAAAAAGTTGGACTACTGGTTGCTTCATTTACACCCAATGTTTTGCACAATTGTTTGATAAAAGTAGTTTTTCCAGCTCCCATTTCTCCATTAAAAAGGATGACTTTATTGGGTTTAGCCGCTACAATCAATTCGGCAACATTGCTTATTTCGTTTAATGAAAAAGTGATTTCCATGTTTTTAGTTTATTAGTCCTTATTCCTTAGTTCTTAGTCCTTCATTTTTGTTTACTAAACTAAGGACTAAGGACTAAATTCCTATTTTGGATTAAATATCAAGCAAGGAACAATCATTTCTTCTAATGAAATACCGCCATGCTGATAGGTATTTTTATAATAACTCACATAATGATTGTAGTTATTGACATAGGCCAAAAACAAATCATTTTTTGCAAAAATAAAAGAACTGCTCATATTTATTGCCGGTAAGCCAATTTTTTTTGGGTCTTTTATGGCATAAACATCCTTGCTTTCATAAGTTAAACTTCGGCCGGTTTTGTAGCGTAAATTCAAGCTGGTATTTTTATCACCAACCACTTTTGAAGGATTTTTTACGTTGATAGTTCCGTGATCGGTGGTTAGGATTAATTTGAAACCTAGTTTTTGTGCCTGTTGGATAATTTCCAGTAAAGGAGAATTTTTAAACCAACTTAATGTCAGTGAACGATAGGCTTTATCATCTGGAGCGAGTTCTTTTACGACATCCATTTCGGTTTTAGCGTGCGAAAGCATATCGACAAAATTGTAAACAACTGCAACTAAATCATTATCTTTTAGTGTTTTAAAGTTGTCTAAAAGTTTTTTTCCTGAAGCTATATTGGTAATCTTAAAATAGTCCGATTTGATATTCAAATTTAAACGCTTTAATTGTGCCGCCAAAAATTCGGCCTCAAATAAATTTTTTCCGCCTTCATCGGGATCATTTTTCCACAAATCCGGATGTTTTTTTTCCATATCAACCGGCAATAAACCAGAGAAAATAGCATTTCGGGCATATTGAGTAGCTGTAGGTAAAATGGAATAATAAGGAACTTCTTTTTCCAGTTTATAATAATCAGCTACTACATTTTCGAAGGCTTTCCATTGATCGTATCTTAAATTATCGATAACCACAAATAACACCGGTCTTTCTTTCTTTTTCAATTCGGGAACAACCAATTCCTTGAATAAAGTATGCGATTGAATAGGAGTATCGGCTTTAGGTAAAAACCAGTCTTCGTAATTGCGTTCGATGAATTTTCCAAACTGCGAATTGGCTTCTACTTTTTGCGATTCCAAGATTTCAATCATGGCTTGATCGTTGATATCTTCGAGTTGTAATTCCCAGAATAATAGTTTTTTATACAATTCTATCCAGTCTTCATAACTATTCACCATGCCCATTTCCATGGCGATTTTTCGAAATTCCTTTTGGTAATCCAAAGTGGTTTTTTGCGAAATCAGTTTCGAATTATCCAGATTCTTTTTTAAACTCAGCAAAATCTGATTCGGATTTACGGGTTTAATCAGGTAATCGGCAATTTTAGCGCCAATGGCTTCCTCCATGATGTATTCTTCTTCGCTTTTGGTAATCATAATCATCGGAATAGCGCTTTTTTTCTCTTTCATCTCCGAAAGGGTTTCCAGTCCGCTCATTCCGGGCATGTTTTCGTCAAGGAAAACAATGTCAAAGTTTTCGTTATCAAATATCTCGATGGCATCAAGACCATTGTTGCAAGTAGTGACTTCGTAATTTTTTTTCTCTAAAAAAAGGATGTGCGGTTTTAGATAATCGATCTCATCATCCACCCAAAGTATTTTTATTTTGTCCATATTGTGTAAAAATATTTTATCGTTCTTAATTGTCATTCCGAAGAATGAGGAATCTCATGAAGTACTGCTTAAAAAGTATAGAATACGATTTAAAACAGTTTATGTATAAACGCAAATAGTGCTGCATCATTGTGCAAAATACAGATTTTATGCGCTCTAAATTCCTAATATTATTATAAAATTTCTTTCTTTAGTCTTAGAGAAGAAAGAAAAAAGATGTAAGAAAATAGAACAGAGACTAACAACTATTACTTTAAAGTTGTTGATAACTTAGGATTTTCGTTGTGATGAATTATCTTATATTTGAATTTATTATTAATGGAAAATAAAAATGATAAAAATTTGGCTTAGTAACATCGAATTCAATGACAATAGTAAAGTTTCTCTTAATGAAAATGATATTGTTGTCATAGTTGGCCCAAATAATGCGGGAAAAAGTGCTACTTTAAAAGAAACTTCTTCAATGATTCGCAATAAAACGAAAAGAGGAAAAATTGTCTCTGATATTACAATTAATAATAGTGGTACTGAAGAAGATCTTGTTACTTATGTAAATAATTTTTCTCAAGAAATTTATACAGGCAGTCGTCAACCAGATTTACAAGGTTTCAATTTTAGAATTAATCAAGCTAATCTACCTCATTATTGGAATAATATGAATGATGGGATTGACCAATTAGCAAACATTTTTGTAAATATATTGTCAACAGAACAAAGACTAATTGCAGCAAACCCTCCACAGAGTATAAAAATAACAACAAATCCTCCTCAGCATCCTATTCATTTTCTCCAAAAAAATGATAAATTGGAATTACAATTTAGCGAATATTTTAAACAAGCATTTGGAACAGATTTAATTGTTCATAGAAATGCTGGTAATGAAGTTCCATTATATGTTGGAAAAAAACCAAAACCGAAAAAAGGTGAAGATAGAATTTCTGAAGGATATTTAAGAGAATTAGAAAAATTAGATTTACTACAACTTCAAGGAGATGGTATGAGAAGTTTTGTAGGATTTTTATTAAATGCATTCATATCACATCATAAAATGCTTTTTATTGATGAACCTGAAGCATTTTTACATCCACCACAAGCAAGATTATTAGGGAAAATGCTGGCAAAAGATTTGCCTTCCGAGAGACAGTTATTCCTAACTACACATAGTGAAGATTTTCTCAAAGGTTTATTAGATTCCAATGTTCAAAACTTAAAAATAATAAGAATTCAACGTAAAGATTCGATAAATGAAGTTAGCGTTTTAAACAGTTTAGATATAAACGAAATATGGGCTGATTCTTTATTGCGACATTCAAATGTTTTAAGTGGTTTATTTCATTCAAAAGTTATTATTTGTGAAAGTGATTCTGATTGTAGATTTTTTTCTGCAATATTGTCATCTTTATACGATGATTTAGGGCAAATTGCACCTGATGTATTATTTATTCACTGTGGTGGTAAACACAGGGTTCCAGTAGTTATTAAAGCATTAAAAAAACTGAATGTTCCTATGTCAATAGTAACAGATTTTGATGTTTTAAATAATATCAATCCTATAAAATCTATTTATGAGAGTCTTGGAGGAACTTGGAGTGAAGTGGAAAAAGACTGGAATCTTGTAAAGGCTGAAATAGAAAGTAAAAGACCTGAATTTTTAACAGAGGATTTAAAAGATGAAATAAAAGAAGTTTTTGATTCAACTTCTGAAAGAATTTTTCCAAAAGAAAAAATATCTGAAATTAATAGAGCTCTTAAAAAAGCTTCACCTTGGACAGAAGCAAAACAAGTAGGTAAAGCATATATTCCAAGTGGAAATGCTACCAAAGCATTCGAAAGATTGCAAATAAATTTTAAAGAAAAAGGCTTTTATATTCTTGAAGTAGGAGAGTTAGAATGTTTTGATAAAACAATAGGTAATCATGGACCAAAATGGGTTAATGATGTATTAAGTAAAGATTTGAAAAATGATTTGGAATTAGAAATAGCCAGAAATTTTGTAAAAGAGATTATTTAAAAACATTTTTTATGAAACCAAGAATAACTGTATTTTCGGAAAAAAAGTTGGTAGGTTTTAAGCAAAACATTAATTATGCTGTTTACGATCAATTTGAAAAATTGTGGAAGAAGTTTTAGAAAATTTAATTCAATTAGCAACTGAATTGCATCAAAGGAAAATAAAATGAATAGAAATAAAGAAAATAAAGATGAAAAATCAGTAATCCGTTCTTCTACCGCGGAGTACTTAACCTTTATTGCAGCTACGGGAGAAGGAGGCGTTGAAGCCATTTATGCGGATGAAAATATTTGGTTGACACAAAAGATGATGGGAGCACTTTACAACGTTAATGTAAGAACCGTTAACGAACATCTACAAAAGATATTTAAAGACAATGAATTACAAGACGAAGCAGTTATCCGGAAATTCCGGATAACTGCTTCAGATGGTAAAAATTATGATACGCAGCACTACAATCTTTCTGCAATTATTGCTGTTGGCTACAAAGTAAATTCTGAGAGAGCAGTACAATTTAGAAAATGGGCGACACAAATCGTACAGGAATTTACCATCAAGGGGTTTGCAATGGATGATGAGCGATTGAAAAATGACGGTACTATTTTAGGTAAAAAATATTTTGAAGAACAACTTCAACGGATTAGAGAAATTCGCCTAAGCGAACGTAAATTTTATCAAAAAATCACAGATATTTATAGTACAGCCATAGATTATGATATTTCAGCCAGTGCAACACAACGATTTTTTGCTACTGTTCAAAACAAACTCCATTGGGCAATACACGGACAAACAGCTGCTGAAGTTGTTGTGAATAGAGCCAATCACCAAAAAGAAAATATGGGTTTAACCAGTTGGAAAGATGCTCCTGGTGGAAAAATCCAAAAATTTGACGTCAGTGTAGCTAAAAATTATTTGACTGAAAACGAAATACAACAATTACAACGTTTGGTTTCAGCCTATTTAGATATAGCTGAAGATATGGCTATCCGTCAAATTCCGATGACTATGGAAGATTGGGAAAGTCGCTTGAATAAATTTATTGAAGCTACCGATAGAGAAATTTTACAAAACGCAGGAAAAGTAACTGCTGAAATAGCCAAAGCACACGCAGAAAGTGAGTTCGAAAAATACAGAATTATTCAGGATCGATTATTTGAAAGTGATTTTGATAAAATTATCAAAAGTCAACTTACTCCTAAAAAAGATTAAAATACGTCAAATTTAATATACATATTAACCCGTTGGGTGAAATTAGTTTTTTATGGTGATTTTTCGTCAGTTCGAGTGATTTTCCGTAGAAAATCGTATCGAGAACAAGAAAAATTTCATTAAAAACGGTTCTCGATACATTTTTTGTTTCGTTTCACTACACAAAAAACACTCGAACTGACGTTTTTAATAATTTCACCCAACGGGTTACATATTATACGGTTTAATACTTTTAAATGAAACCCAAAATCATAGCCCTCGAAGAAAAAAAACTAGTAGGTTGTAAGCAAAACATGAATTATGCGGCTTATAATCCGGTGCCGTTGTGGCAAAGTTTTATGCCAATAAAAAAGGAAATTACAAATACCATTGGTTCTGATTTGTTTTCGGTACAACAATTTCCAATAGATTTTTGGACTCATTTTAATCCTGAAACGGCGTTTGAAAAATGGGCGGCTGTTGAAGTAAGTGCTTTTGAAAATATTCCGTCAAATATGCATACGCTGGTAATTCCGGGTGGCTGGTATGCGGTTTTTGATTACAAAGGCGATGGTAGTAATGCTCCCGCTTTTTTTGAAGCCATTTTTAGTGATTGGATTCCCAATTCGGCTTATGTGGTGGATTATCGACCTCATTTTGAAATTTTGGGTTCCAAATACAAAAAAGGAGATCCTAATTCGGAAGAAGAAGTTTGGATTCCTGTTCGATTAAAATAATTATTTATGAATACACTAAGCTATTTTGATTTTCCTGCTATTTTATGGCAACTTTTTGTTATTGTTGTCTTAATCGGTTTTTTATTGCTAATCTATAAATTTGTCAAAAAATAAAGATTAGTTCATGACTGAAAAACAACGCTTAAAAGAATTGGCTCAACTTTTTCTAAAATTAGGAATCATTGGTTTTGGTGGGCCTGCAGCTCATATTGCTATGATGCAAAATGAAGTGGTCTTTAAACGAAAATGGCTTGACGAACAGCATTTTCTTGATTTGTTAGGAGCAACTCATTTAATTCCGGGGCCAAACAGTACCGAATTAGCTATTCACATTGGTCATGAAAGAGCAGGAGTAAAGGGTTTAGTCGTGGCAGGACTTTGTTTTATTTTGCCTGCCGTTTTTATCACCGGATTTTTTGCTTGGCTCTATAAAGAATACGGCCAATTTCCCGAAATTCAGCCTTTTTTGTACGGAATCAAACCTGCAATTATTGCGATAATCTTAGGCGCTATTTTTCCTTTGGCAAAAAAATCATTCAAAACCATTTCGCTTGGAATAATTGGTGTAATTGTGTTAGTACTATCACTTTTACATTTTAACGAAATTGCCTTACTTTTTGGAGCAGGATTTTTGTCGTTATTTTGGTTTTCGATACAAAATAACAAATCGGTTCAAAGGAATTGGATTCCTATTGGTATTTTGTCTGTTCCTAAGACAATTTTGATGACTAGTAATTGGAATTTATTTTTGATTTTTTTGAAAATAGGTTCGATTCTCTACGGAAGTGGTTATGTTTTGTTTGCTTTTTTGGATGCCGAATTGGTTTCAAAAGGACTTCTTAGCAGAACCGAATTAATTGATGCTATTGCAGTGGGACAGTTTACTCCAGGACCCGTTTTTTCATCGGTAACTTTTGTAGGTTATCAAATCAATGGTTTTAGCGGCGCAGCGGTTTCTACATTGGCTATTTTTTTGCCTTCCTTTGTTATTGTTGCTTTATTGAATCCTTTGGTTAAAAAGCTGCGCAATTCGAAATCTTTTTCGGTCTTTTTAGATGCAGTTAATGTAGCTTCGGTAGCTATCATTATATCCATTTGTATACAGATGGGAGCGGAAACCATTACTGATTGGCGCACCATTGTAATTGCCATTGTTGGGATTATTATCGCTTTTAGTTTCAGAAAAATAAATTCGGCATTTATTGTTGTTGGTGGCGCTTTTTTAGGATACGTATTGACTTTGGTTTAAAAAAAGAAGCCACTAAGTAAAACTTAATGACTTCTATGAACAAATAACTAATTAATAACTAATTAATAATAAATATTATTGCCAGCCACCACCAAGGGCTCTGTATAATTGAATGATGGCTTTATATTGTTGGAATCTATTGTCAACTAAATTCAGTTTAGCATTCAATGCATCGTTCTTAGAAGTTAAAACTTCCAGATAATTAGCTAAACCATAAGTCAACAATTCATCTGAAAAACTCGCTGCCGTTGTTAATGCTTCGGCTTGTTTTTCGCGAATGATTATTTTTCTGGATTCATTATTGTATAATGCTAATGCATCTGATACTTCTTTACCAGCTTTTAAAAGCGATTGTTCAAATTGTAAATAGGCTTTTTCCTGATTCGCTTTTGCAATTTCATATTTAGTTTTCAACTGTCTCTGATTGAAGATTGGTTGAGTTAAACCTGTTACAATATTGGCAAAAATAGAATTGGCACTAAATAATTCTTTAATGTCAATACTTTGTAAACCTCCGGTAGCAGTTACTTTTAAACTTGGATAAAAACTGCTTTTGGCTACATTTGTCAATTCAAAATTTGAAATCAAATTGTATTCGGCAGCAATTACATCCGGACGATTTCGAAGCAATTGTGAAGGTACTCCTAAAGTTATGGCAGGTTGTAATTTTTGAGCATTAAAATTACTGCGTTCTATTTTTGCCGAAGGTTCTCCTAAAAGTGTACTTAAAGTGTTTTCAAGAATGATCACCGAATTTTTTAAATCGGCAATAATAATTTCTGTGGCATATTTTTGAGCTTCTGTTTGTTTAACTCCCACTTCAGTTACATTTCCTGATTTTTTAAGTTGAATAATTGTTTCAACGCTTTTATTTCTGTTAATTAAAGTTTCCTCGGCTACTTTAATTTGTTCATCAACTGCCAGCAATTGATAATAAGTAGATGCAATATTAGCAATCAGTTCTGTTTTAATAGCTTGATTGGCAGCTGTAGTTTGTAAAAAAGCAGCGTTAGCAGAACGTTTATTACTTCTGATTTTACCCCAAATATCTGCTTCCCAGGAAAGTGTTCCTGTAAATTGATATTGGTTAATTGTTGTGTTTCTAACAATTGAACCCATTTGAGAATTTTTCGATAACTCCTGATGTGTCCAGTCAGTTCCTACTGAAACATTTGGTAAATAACCTGCTTTTCCTTGTTTCATAGTCGCTTCGGCTGCAACAAGGTTTTGCATGGCAATGCGGATATCTAAATTATTTTGTAAGCCTTTACGAATATATCCCTGCAAAATAGGATCAGTGAAAATTTTGTCCCAGCTTACATTGGCCAACGAATTTGTATCAGAAACTACGGTTTCACTGCGATACAAATTATCTGTTTTTACTTCGGGTCTTTTGTAATCTTTAGCTACAAAGCAGGATTGTACAGCAATTGCGGTAAAGCTTACTAAGGCAATTTTATATATATTATTTTTCATTTTCTTATTCTAAAGATTTAACATCCGATTCGTCAATAGGAGCAGGAAGTGGTTTTGTAGAAATTTTTTCCTGTAAATTTTGGAAAACAATAAACAAAACCGGAATTACAAAAACTCCTAAAATCGTTCCTATTAACATACCACCAATAGCTCCTGTTCCAATAGCTTTGTTACCTACAGCACCGGCTCCCTGAGCAAGCATCAATGGTAATAAACCTAAAATAAAGGCAAAAGAGGTCATTAAAATAGGTCGTAAACGGGCAACCGCACCTTCAATTGCGGCTTGTTGAACACTAAAACCTTTTCGTCGTGCATCTGCAGAGAATTCTACGATCAAAATGGCATTTTTAGCCAATAAACCAATTAACATGATTAGGGTAATTTGCAAATAAATGTTGTTTGTAACTCCAAATAAATAAGCAAAAATATACGACCCAGCTAATCCAATTGGTAATGATAATAATACCGCAAATGGAAGAATATAACTTTCATACTGTGCTGACAATAAGAAATAAACAAATACCAGACATAAAATGAAAATGAACAATGTTTGTCCACCAGCACTAATTTCTTCACGAGTCATACCCGAAAATTCATAACCATAACCCAAAGGTAACTTTTCACTGGCTACTTCTTCTACAGCTTTAATAGCATCTCCAGAACTAAAGCCTTTATTTGGTGCTCCAGTGATTTTAACTGAAGTAAATAAGTTAAAACGTTCGATAGCCTGAGGACCAAAAACTTTTTCCAGTTTTACAAATTGTGAAATAGGTGCCATTTGTCCGTTATTGTTTCGAACCAAAACTTTATTGAATGATTCAGGATCATTTCTAAACTGTGGTTCTGACTGGTAAACTACACGAAATTGTTTCCCAAATTTATTAAAGTTGGACGCATAAACACCTCCATAATAACCTTGTAATGTTCCTAGAATGTCTGTAACTGTTAATCCTGATTTTTTAATTGCAGGTACATTTAAATCAATACGGTATTGTGGATAATTAGCCGAAAAAGACGTGGTAGCATACTGAATTTCTGGACGTTTTGTTAGCTCGGCTAAAAATTCATCTTTTACTTTACTAAATTCTTGAATACTACTTCCTTTTTGGTCTTGCAATTGCATTTCGAAACCGTTTGAAAAACCAAAACCAACTAGGGTAGGACGGGCAAAAAACAATACTCTGGCGTCTTTTACTACTGCAGCACGTTTAAATAATTCTTGTACAACAGCTGTAACTTCCTGATTCGCATTTTTACGTTCGGCCCAAGGTTTTAATTTTACGATAACCATTCCGTAGTTACTTCCGGTACCACTAATTAAACTTCGACCAGAAATACGTAATATTTCTTTAATTTCCGGAATATCTTTAATTTGATTTTCAATTTTCAACAATACCTCTTCGGTTCTTTTTAAAGAAGTTCCCGGCGCCAATGAAACATCCGACATGATAGAACCTGTATCTTCATTAGGAACAAAGGCTTTAGGGGTAATTGTTGTCAATAAAATATAAAGTCCGGTAAAAAGTGCAATTCCGGCAAAAGCCATCCATTTTCTTTTTACAAAAAATTGTACAGAGCGTTTGTATTTAGCCGTAGTAACATCAAATCCTGAGTTGAAAGCAGCATAAAAACGTTCTAAGAAACCTTTTGGTTTGTTACTTCCGTGCTCTTTTAAGAAAATGGCACAAAGAGCAGGGGATAAGGTAAGTGCATTAATTGCTGATAGAACAATTGAAACCGCTAATGTTAAACCAAATTGTTTATAGAAAACACCCGAAGAACCACTAATAAACGATACCGGAATAAATACCGCCGACATTACCAGGGTAATCGAAATAATAGCACTACTAATTTCACCCATGGCGCTATGTGCAGCTTTTTTAGGATCGTGTTCACCGGCTTCCATCTTGGCGTGTACGGCTTCCACAACAACGATCGCATCATCCACAACAATACCAACGGCTAAAACCAAAGCAAATAAAGTCAATAAGTTGATGGTAAAACCAAATAAACTTAAGAAAAAGAACGTTCCAATAATAGCTACCGGTACTGAAATAGCCGGAATAAGTGTAGATCTCCAGTCTTGTAAAAAGATAAAAACTACGATAAATACTAAAATAAATGCTTCAATTAAAGTATGAATTACTTTAGAAATAGATTCGTCAAGGAAATCATTGGCATTAATTAAAGTGGTGTATTTTACCCCTTTCGGGAAATTTACAGATGATTTTTCTAATACCTGTAAGGAGTTTTCAATTACTTCCTGTGCATTAGAACCTGCGGTTTGGGCAATTGCTATCGCTACTGATTGATTACCATTAGTAAGTGTATTACTGGCATAATTTACAGCTCCCAATTCAATTTTAGCGACATCGCCTAATTTCAATACTTCACCATTAGGAGTGGAGCGCACAACAATTTCTTCAAATTCTTTTGTGCTTTGCAAACGTCCTCTGTATTTTAAAATATATTGAAAAGACTGGTCACTGCTTTCTCCCAATTGTCCTGGTGCAGCTTCAATATTTTGTTCTGCCAATAAAGAAGTAACATCTGAAGGAACTAAGCCATAAGCCCCCATTACGTCCGGTTTTAACCAAATACGCATCGAGTAGTCTTTTTGACCAAAAATCATCGCTTCACCTACACCAGCAACCCTCTTAATTTTTGGCAGAATGTTGATGTTGGCATAGTTTTGAAGAAAAGTCATATCATAATTTGGATTTTCACTGTATAAAGAGAAAATCAAGATATTATCACTTTGTCTTTTAGAAGTAGTAACTCCGGCTCTAGTAACCTCCTGAGGTAAAAGTGGTGTAGCACGTGAAACACGGTTTTGAACGTTTACTGCCGCTAAATCAGGATTAGTACCTAATTTAAAGTAAATGTTTATGGTTGCCGAACCATCATTATTAGAGGTAGAAGTCATATAAGTCATGTCTTCCACACCATTAATTTGTTCTTCTAACGGAATAACTACTGAGTTCATCACCACTTCAGCACTTGCACCTTGGTAATTTGCAGAAACAGTTACTGTAGGTGGCGCGATTTCCGGATATTGTGAAATGGGAAGAGAAATCAATCCCAATAAACCCAATATGACGATGATAATGGAAATCACCGTTGACAATACGGGTCTGTCAATGAATTTTGAAAACATATATCTTTATTTATTCGATTGTTAGTTAACTTTCTCTTTTTCAGTATTGATGATAGTTGTGTAGTCAACTAATTGCGGTTTGATTTCTGTTCCTTCAGCCACAATTCCTACACCTTCAATAAGAATTTTGTCATTTATATTTAATCCTTTATCAACAACAAAAAATTGTCCTCCTGGTACAGCTCGAACCTCTATAGGTATGGCTTTAACTTTATTTTCTTTATCAACTGTTAGAACTACACGTTTGTCTTGCATTTCTATTGTTGCGTTTTGAGGAATCAAAATAACATCTGTTAATTTAGTTGGAATTTGAATTGTACCACTTCCGCCAGAACGTAATAATTTGTTTCCGTTAGCAAAACTTGCTCTAACATTAAAAGATCCAGTTTGAGTATTGGCCTGACCACTTACTGTTTCTATTTTCCCCTTTTGAGAATAAGTTTCTCCATTGCTCAATATTAAGTTCACCATTGGCAAACGATTAATTTTTTCTTGGAAAGTTTTTCCTTCAGCAGTCATTGTAAAATCCAATTGCTGTTTTTCATTTACAGAAAAATAAGCATAAATGGTACTTACATCTGAAATTCGGGTAAGTGGTTCTGTAGTTTGACTACTCACATAACTTCCTAATCGTAAAGGTAAAGTCCCAACAATTCCATTCACAGGACTTTTAATAGTAGCATAATTAATGCGGGCAATAATACTTTGATAAGTACTTTTGGCACTTGCTAAATTGGCTTTGGCTGTTTCTAATTGCACATCACTAATGATATTTCTCTCTACAAGTGGTTTCAAACGATTCACTTCAACCTGTGCAGCAGCTACTTTTGCTTTAGCAGCACTCGCTTCTTGATCAGCTGTTTGTGTTTCTAATTTAAAAAGTAATTGTCCTTTTTTTACTTCCTGACCTTCCTGCACGTAAATTTTTTCAATATAACCATCTACTTTGGCACGAATATCTATATCAGTAACACCTTCTAATGTAGCAGGATATTCCGCAATTAGCGAAGTATTTGATTTAGACACATTAACTACTTTGTAAGGCATTACAGTAGGAGCTGCTTGCTCTTCTTTTTTTCCGCAAGCTACTAAGAGTATTAAACTCATAACGGTTAATGAAAGTTTTTTCATTGAGAAGGATTTATTTATTATTGTTATTTTTTAGTTCGATTTGTTTAAAATTATCAATTGTTTTTATAAACAATTTTTTTGCTTCAATTATGTGTGTCCTGTAAGCTTTCACGTTTTCTAAATTGCATTTTTCTTCAGAACAAGAAGCGGTTGCTTCTCTGTAATCAATAAGTCGGTCGATAATAATCATTTCTGAATCAATCAGTTTTAGAAAATTTGCAAGACGTTGACTCAAATTTGCAGGTTTGAAATATTTTTTACGATCACCGGCTTTTGTAAAAAAGGTGATCTTTTCTATGTTCAAAAGTAAATTCAAATTTGTCGAGATGGAACTCTTACTCGCTCCTAATTTTTCTACCAGAGCGTCAAATGTCAAGCCTGTTTTACAGCCGTCAGTTATTAGTGTTCCTAAAATTCTTGCAGCAAGAGGTGGAATATTATAGAGTTTTTCAAAATAGTTGCCGTACAACTCTATGATTTCTTCTCTTTCTTGTTTAATATCCATGTTTTTTTGTGCAAAGGTATGGTTAGTTCGGTAATTACCGAACTAACCGAACTTAAATTTGTGTTAATTTTATAAGAACAAATCTTTTTTTTAAATCTTAACAAAAAACTATAATAGTGAAGCCTTCATGTTGACTTAAAAAATAAAATTGAATTTCATTATATTTGCCGTCAAAACCAACTTATAGTGACGCAAATCAATAAACTTAAAATATTTAATGATCCTATCTATGGATTTATAAGTATCCCAAATGCTTTAATTTACGATTTAATTCAACATCCTTATTTTCAAAGATTAAGACGTATATCTCAAATGGGATTGTCCTATTTAGTTTATCCAGGTGCTAATCATACTCGTTTTCATCATGCCTTAGGTTGCATGCATTTAATGCAAAAAGCGGTAGATGTTTTACGTTTTAAAGCTGTTGAAATTTCAGAAGAAGAAGAAAATGCTTTATACATAGCTATTTTATTGCATGATATTGGACATGGACCTTTTTCACATGCAATGGAAAAAAGTATTGTTGAAGACGTTCATCATGAAGAGATTTCTTTATTGTTTATGCGCCAACTGAATGTGGAATTCAAAGGCAAATTAAGTCTGGCAATTAAAATTTTTGAGGGAGATTATCATCGAAAATTCATGTTGCAATTGATTTCCAGTCAGCTAGATATGGATCGAATGGATTATTTAAAACGCGATAGTTTTTATTCAGGTGTTGCTGAAGGAAATGTCAATTCAGAACGTTTAATCCAGATGATGAATGTTGAAGATGATGTTTTAGTCATTGAAGAGAAAGGGATTTATTCTGTCGAAAAATTTCTAATGTCGCGCCGTCTAATGTATTGGCAGGCCTATTTGCATAAAACAAGTCTGGTAGCAGAACTGGTGTTGACCAAAATTTTAAAAAGAGCCAAAGAGTTAACGATTAAAGGAGCAATCTTACCTTGTAGTGAACCCTTACAGTTTTTTATGCAAAATAAAATTGATTTAAATTCATTTGACACTGCTACTTTGGATTTGTTTTCACAATTAGATGATTTTGATATCATTAGCGCATTAAAAGCTTGGCAAAGACAGGACGATTTTATTTTGTCTTCTTTGAGCAAAATGATAATCAATCGTGATTTGCTAAAAATTCATTTAACAAGTGATAAAGTAGCCATTGATGATTTAACACCGTTAAAAGAACGTTTGGCATTAGAATACAATATTAGTATAGCAGATACTAATTATTTTATTTTTAAGGGAAAAATTAAAAATCAAGCTTATAATAAAGAAGCGGAGCCCATACGAATTTTGAAAAAAGATCGAACCGTGGAGGATGTAATTGAATCATCAGACCAGTTGAATTTGAAATCTTTATCAAAATCGGTGACCAAGTATTACATTTGTTTTCCAAAACAACTAGTTTAAAACCCTATTTGAAATCTATTTTTTTATATTTTTGTCGCAATGAAATTTACAGCAGAACAAATAGCGGGCGTTTTAGAAGGAGAAGTCGTAGGTAATCCTTTGGCTGAAGTACACGAACTTTCTAAAATAGAAGAGGGAAAAGTTGGTTCTTTGACTTTTTTATCTAATCCAAAATACAATAATTACATTTATACCACCGAAGCTACAATTACAATTGTAAACAAAAGCTTCATTCCTGAAACCGATTTAAAAACAACACTAATTAAGGTTGATGATGCTTATATGGCATTTTCAAAATTATTAGAGTTTTACGATCAATATAAAAAATCAAGCAAGCAAGGCATTGAACCACATACGGTATTAGCAGATGATGTTAAATACGGTGAAAACTTATATTTAGGAAGTTTTAGTTATGTAGGTAGTAATGTAGTTATTGGTGATAATGTAAAAATTTATCCCAATTGTTTTATTGGAGATAATGTTGTCATTCGTGATAATGTGACTATTTTTGCCGGCGCAAAAATATATTCGGAATCAGTAATTGGAAATAATTGTATTATCCATGCGGGAACTGTTATAGGTTCGGATGGTTTTGGATTTGCACCTAATCCTGATGGCAGTTATAAAAAAATACCTCAAATAGGAAATGTTGTCATTGAAGATGATGTAGAAATAGGAGCTTGTTCTACTATTGACAGAGCTACATTAGGTTCTACAAGAATTAGAAAAGGAGTAAAATTAGACAATCAAATTCAGGTTGCACATAATGTAGAAATTGGTGAAAATACCGTAATTGCTGCACAAACAGGAATTGCAGGTTCAACTAAAATAGGTAAGAATGCAATGATTGGTGGCCAAGTAGGTATTTCCGGACATTTAACAATAGGAAATAATGTTAGAGTTCAGGCACAATCAGGAATTGCAAGGAATATAAAAGATGATGAAGTTTTGCAAGGAAGCCCAACTTTTGGTTATTCTGACTTTAGCAAATCGTATGTTCATTTTAAAAATTTACCTAAAATAATTGCAGAAATAGACGAATTAAAGAAACAAATATTAAACCAAAAAAATGGAAACAATGGTTAAACAGAAGACCATCAAAACAGAAATCTCATTAACAGGGGTTGGGTTACATACCGGAAAAGAAGTTACAATGACTTTTAAACCTGCTCCAGTAAATAATGGTTTTACTTTTGTCAGAGTAGATCTTGAAGGACATCCTGTTATCGAAGCAGATGCTAATTATGTAGTGAATACTCAACGCGGAACTAATTTAGAAAAATTAGGAGTGAAAATTCAAACACCTGAGCACGTTTTAGCTGCTTTGGTAGGTTGTGATTTAGACAATGTAATCATTGAATTGAATGCTTCTGAATTGCCTATTATGGATGGTTCTTCTAAATATTTTGTTGAAGCATTAGAAAAAGCCGGTGTTGATGATCAAAATGCGGAACGCAAAGTTTATGTGGTAAAAGAAGTAATTTCTTTTACTGATGAAGCTAGTGGAAGTGAAATTCTGGTTATGCCTAGCGACCATTATACTGTAACTACAATGGTTGATTTTGGTACTAAAATTTTAGGTACACAAAATGCAACTTTAAAAAATATCAGTGATTTCAAAACTGAAATTGCTTCTTCAAGAACTTTTAGTTTTTTACATGAATTAGAATCTCTTTTGGATAATGGTTTAATTAAAGGAGGGGATTTGAATAATGCTATTGTTTATGTTGATAAAGAAATTTCTGCATCTACAATGGAAAATTTAAAAGTGGCTTTTGGTAAAGAAACAATCACTGTTAAGCCAAATGGAATTTTAGACAACTTAACATTGCATTATCCAAACGAAGCAGCTAGACACAAATTACTTGATGTAATTGGTGATTTAGCTTTAATTGGAACAAAAATCCAAGGAAAAATTATAGCTAATAAACCGGGTCATTTTGTAAACACTCAATTTGCAAAGAAAATGGCTAAGATGATTAAAATCGAGCAACGTAATTACGTTCCTGTTTATGATTTGAATCAGGAGCCTTTAATGGATATTCATAAAATCATGGCTATGTTGCCACACAGACCTCCATTTTTGTTGATTGACAGAATCATCGAAATGTCAGATAGTCATGTGGTAGGTATGAAAAATGTAACGATGAATGAGAATTTCTTCGTTGGACATTTCCCTGATGCACCAGTTATGCCAGGAGTTTTAATCGTTGAGGCAATGGCTCAAACAGGTGGAATTTTAGTGTTAAGTACTGTTCCAGATCCAGAGAATTATTTGACTTATTTCATGAAAATTGATAATGTTAAATTCAAACACAAGGTGTTACCTGGAGATACATTGATTTTCAAATGTGATTTGATTACACCTATCAGAAGAGGTATTTGTCATATGCAAGCTAATGCTTACGCTAATGGAAAATTAGTAGCTGAGGCTGAATTAATGGCACAAATTGCAAAAAAACAACAATAAAACAGTTACCCTCACTGTTACTTTAAATAGTAATTAATATAATTAATTATAAAAAACGAAAATAGATGAATCAACCATTAGCATATGTTCATCCTGGCGCAAAAATCGCCAAAAATGTGGTAATTGAGCCTTTTACAACCATTCACAACAATGTGGTAATTGGTGATGGTACTTGGATAGGTTCTAATGTAACTATCATGGAAGGAGCTAGAATTGGGAAAAACTGTAATATTTTCCCGGGTGCAGTTATTTCGGCGGTTCCTCAAGATTTAAAATTTGGTGGTGAAGATTCATTGGCAATCATTGGAGATAATTGTACTATTAGAGAATGTGTAACCATTAATAGAGGTACAGTAGCTTCAGGACAAACAGTTTTAGGGAATAATTGTCTTGTGATGGCTTATGCACACATTGCTCACGATTGTGTTATTGGGAATAATGCTATTATAGTAAACGGTGTGGCACTTGCCGGGCATGTGGTTGTAGGTAATCATGCGGTAATTGGAGGTTTAGCAGCTATTCATCAATTTATTCATATTGGTGATCACGCTATGATTTCAGGAGGATCTTTAGTTCGTAAAGATGTGCCTCCTTATACTAAAGCAGCCAAAGAACCATTGTCATATGTAGGGATTAATTCGGTTGGTTTAAGAAGAAGAGGATTTTCTACTGAAAAAATTAGAGAAATTCAGGATATCTACAGAATTCTTTACCAAAAAAATTATAATACAACTCAGGCTTTAGGAATTATCGAAGCCGAAATGGAGGCGACTCCTGAAAGAGATGAGATTATTGATTTCATCAGAAATTCATCCCGTGGTATTATGAAAGGTTATAGCGGAAGCTATTAATCATTTTAGAGTTTAGATTTCTAAACAGAATGTGTTCAATATAACAGAGTAATAAAAATTAAAATAAATATAGATGACTGATTTTTTCTAAAATCAGAAATCTTAAATCAAAAATTAAAATAATGGCATCTACATCAGATATTAGAAACGGACTTTGTATAAAATTCAATCACGATATTTATAAAATTATCGAATTTTTACACGTTAAACCAGGTAAAGGACCTGCTTTTGTGAGAACAAAATTAAAAAGTTTAACTACTGGTAAAGTATTAGATAATACTTTTTCGGCAGGACATAAAATTGAAGATGTTCGCGTTGAAACACATACTTTTCAGTATTTATATGCCGAAGGAGATCAATTTCATTTCATGAACAATGAAACTTTTGAGCAAATTACTTTGAATAAAAACATTCTTGATGCACCGGATTTATTGAAAGAAGGAACTAATGTAATGGTTCAAATTAATACTGAAACTGATTTACCTTTATCTGTAGATATGCCTGCTTCAATCATTCTTGAAGTAACTTATGCAGAACCTGGAATTAAAGGAAATACTGCTACTAACGCTACTAAACCAGCTACAGTTGAAACTGGTGCTACAGTAAACGTTCCGTTGTTTATCAACGAAGGTGATAAAATCAAAATTGATACCGCTTCAGGTTCTTATATGGAGCGTGTAAAAGAGTAATTTAATTGAAAAATTTAAAGATTGGAAAATTAAATAATTTTGAGCTTTATGTTTACAATATATTTTTTCAATCTTTAAATTCTTCAATCTTCAAATTAGTTTATGAAATTTACAAAAGCATATTCTTTAAAAGAAATTGCAGATTTACTAAAATGTGAATTTGTAGGAGACGAGAGTTTTGAAGTTTTAGGCATGAATGAAATTCATGTGGTAGAAAAAGGAGATATTGTTTTTGTGGATCATCCTAAATACTATGATAAAGCTTTAAATTCTGCTGCAACGATAGTATTGATTAATAAAAAAGTGGATTGCCCGGATGGGAAAGCTTTGTTGATTTCTGATGATCCATTTAGAGATTTCAATAAATTAACGAATTATTTCAAACCATTTCAGTATTCTACTGTTGCTATTTCGTCAACCGCTGTTATTGGAGAAGGAACAATTATTCAACCTAATTCCTTTGTAGGTAACGGAGTTGTAATTGGTAAAAACTGCTTAATTCATTCTAATGTTGCTATATATGATAACACGATCATAGGAGATAATGTAATCATTCATGCAGGTACAGTTTTGGGAGCCGATGCTTTTTATTATAAAAAACGTCCTGAAGGTTTTGATCAATTGCTTTCTGGAGGTAGAGTAGTTATACAAAACAATGTTGGTATTGGTGCACTTTGTACTATTGATAAAGGTGTTACCGGAGACACAACCATTGGAGAAGGAACTAAAATCGATAATCAGGTTCATGTAGGTCATGATACAGTTATTGGTAAAAAATGTTTAATTGCTTCTCAAACCGGAATTGCAGGCTGTGTTATTATTGAAGATGAAGTAACACTTTGGGGACAAGTAGGAACAACAAGCGGAATTACCATTGGTGAAAAAGCTGTTGTACTAGGGCAAACTGGTGTAACTAAATCGGTTACAGGAGGGAAAACATATTTTGGAACTCCAATTCAGGAATCCAGAGAATCCTTAAAGCAAATGGCTAATATCAAAAAGATACCTGAAATAATGGATAAATTAAATAACAAAGAAGCTTTGCATTAATTATTTGTTTTTTTCAATTAGCTTTATTTGTGTTATAGCTAACAAATGATTTCAATATATGACTTTTTTTTTGATAAGAAAACTGCACAAATAATTTCGAAAACCTTACTTTTGCATCATAAAATTTAAAAATCACATAAAATATATATCATGAGTGTTTTAGTTAACAAAGATTCTAAAATAATTGTTCAAGGATTTACAGGAAGCGAAGGTACTTTCCATGCTTCTCAAATGATTGAATACGGTACAAACGTTGTAGGTGGTGTAACTCCAGGAAAAGGAGGGACTTTACATTTAGAGCGTCCTGTTTTTAACACTGTGAAAGATGCAGTTGAGCAAGCAGGTGCTGATACTTCTATCATTTTCGTACCACCAGCTTTTGCAGCTGATGCTATTATGGAAGCTGCTGATGCAGGAATTAAAGTAATCATTGCTATTACTGAAGGTATTCCTGTTGCTGATATGATTCTTGCTAATAACTACGTTAAACAAAGAAACGCTAGATTAATTGGACCTAACTGTCCAGGTGTTATTACTCCAGGTGAGGCAAAAGTTGGTATCATGCCAGGTTTCGTTTTCAAAAAAGGTAATGTAGGTATCGTTTCTAAATCAGGAACTTTAACTTATGAAGCTGCTGACCAAGTTGTAAAACAAGGTTTAGGTATCACAACTGCTATCGGAATTGGTGGAGATCCAATCATTGGAACAACTACTAAAGAAGCTGTTGAATTATTAATGAATGATCCTGAGACTGAATGTATCATCATGATTGGTGAAATTGGAGGTCAATTAGAAGCTGATGCTGCTAAATGGATTAAAGCTGATGGTAACCGCAAACCAGTTGTAGGTTTTATCGCTGGAGAAACTGCTCCTGCTGGTAGAACAATGGGACATGCTGGTGCTATCGTTGGTGGTTCTGATGATACAGCTGCTGCTAAAAAACGTATCATGAGAGAAAATGGAATTCACGTTGTTGATTCTCCAGCTGAAATTGGTAAAAAAGTAAAAGAAGTTTTAGGTTAATTCTAAAATTCAATTTTATAATAATTAAGCCTCACATTTGTGGGGCTTTTTTAGTTTAAACAGAATTAATGAAATACATTTGCAGCCAATTAAAAATTAGCTTGCACAAAATATAAAATAAATACTATGTATAAAGAATTAGAAGGATTTAAAGTTACCAATCAGTTTTCATTAACAATCGAAGATAGCCTTGAAGAAGTCTGTAATGCCTCTGAAGGATCAGGTGTATTTTTAGTTTATGATGTTACGGAAGAAAAAGAGTTAATCATGGTAGGTTCAACAGGAACTGTTCAAAATGATGGTACTTTAAAAACTAAAAATGGCGGATTGTATGATAAAATTGTAAATGGTCATCAATTTGCTAAAACAGGTAGAAAATATTCCTGGCCTGCACAAATGAAAAAAGAAGCTATTACTCGTTTAGAAGTGGTTTGGTATGAAACTTACAACAGCGATTCAAAATTGATTCCAACTTTTGTAGAAGCACAGGTTTTACAAAATTTCTTAAATGAAAATGATAAATTACCTAGATGGAATGTAGCTTTCTAGTTTATTTTCAATAAAAAAGATCCTATTTTTAAAAAGCCTTACCAGAGTAAGGCTTTTTTTATAGCATTAATTTTATTAAACAGCTAAATGCTTTATATTTGTACCTCAAAATTTAAAATAAATTTATATCATAATATGAAATTACTTGAAGGAAAAGTAGCTATTATCACAGGAGCAAGCCGCGGAATTGGTAGAGGTATTGCTGAAGTTTTTGCAAAAAACGGAGCTGATGTAGCTTTTACTTACAGTTCTTCTGCTGAATCTGCTCTAGCATTAGAAAATGAATTAAACGCTTTAGGTGTAAAAGCTAAAGGATACAAATCAAACGCTGCTGATTTTGATGAAGCTCAAACTTTAGTAGACGCTGTTTTAGCAGATTTTGGAACTGTTGATGTATTAATTAACAACGCCGGAATTACTAAAGATAACTTATTAATGCGTATGTCAGAAGCTGATTTTGATCAGGTTATCGATGTAAACCTAAAGTCAGTTTTCAATATGACAAAAGCCATTCAAAAAACGTTCTTGAAAAAACGTGCTGGTTCTATTATCAATATTAGTTCGGTAGTAGGAGTTTCAGGAAATGCTGGTCAAACAAACTATGCTGCTTCTAAAGCTGGTGCTATTGGATTTTCAAAATCGGTTGCTTTAGAATTAGGTTCACGTAACATTCGTTGTAATGTTATCGCTCCTGGATTTATTGAAACTGAAATGACTGCTAAATTAAGCGAAGAAGTAGTTAAAGGATGGAGAGATGGTATTCCGTTGAAACGTGGAGGATCTCCAGAAGATGTAGCTAATGCTTGTCTTTTCTTAGCTTCTGATATGAGTGCTTATGTAACAGGTCAGGTGTTAAATGTTTGCGGTGGAATGCTAACCTAAAAAAGTTTTCAGTATTCAGTTTTCAGTAATCAGCTGAACACTGAACATTGATCACTGAATACTTCAAAATATGACAACAAACACCATACTACTCATTATTTGTTCCTTAATAATAGCAGCTGGGTTGTCTTATTTTCAATATTATTTTAAAGCCAAAAGTAGTTCTAAAATGAATTTACTTTTGGCTTTTTTACGTTTTATAGGGATTTTTGGCTTGTTATTATTGCTGATAAATCCAATAATTACAAGTATTAATACGGTAATTGAAAAACCAATTTTAGCCATTATAAGTGATAATTCTAGTTCGATTTCATATTTAAAAGCAGATAAAGATGCCAGTGAATTAGTCTCTACATTCAAATCTAATAATGAACTTAAGGAAAAATTCAATATTCAATCGTATCAATTTGATGCTGATTTGGTTGCTTTCCAAAAATTAGATTTTAAAGGAAAACAAAGTAATATTGATATTGTAGCCAAAAATTTAAAATCAATTAATAGAAATAAATCTTTTCCAACCATTTTAATTTCAGATGGAAATCAGACTTCTGGAAACGATTATGTTTATAGTTTTGATACTGCCAATAAAGTTTTTCCAATAGTTTTGGGTGATACTACGCAGGTTTTAGATTTAAAAGTCAACCAACTAAATGTCAATAAATATGCTTTTTTAAAAAATCAATTTCCTGTTGAAGTATTTTTACAATATTCCGGAAACAAACCAATTACTGCTGATTTTCAAATTTCGCAAGGAAATTCAATTTTGAATAAACAAAAAATTAGTTTTTCTCCAACCAAAAATACAGCTGTAGTCAATGTTCTTTTAAGTGCAGCTAAGATAGGGACACAATTATTTAAGGCTAGTTTATTTTCAAATGAAAAAGAAAAAAACAGCTATAATAATCATAAGAATTTTGCTGTTGAAATTATTGATCAAAAAACAAATGTGGCGATAATTTCGGCAATAAATCATCCGGATATTGCAGCTTTAAAACGTGCAATTGAATCTAATTCACAAAGAAAAGTAACCATTGTTAAACCGAAACAAATCAATCAGTTAAATGATTACAATGTTTTGGTTTTATATCAACCTACTGCTGAATTTAAATCGGTTTTTGAAAACAATAAAATAGCAGGATTAAATACTTTTATTATCACCGGAACGCATACCGACTTTAATTTTTTAGATCAATTCCAACAAGATTTTGATTTTAAAATAACTTCTCAAAAGGAAGATTATTTAGCTGAATTTAATTCCTTATTCAACCTTTTTGCAATAGATAATATTGGTTTTGAAAATTTTCCGCCTTTGCAAAATCCTTATGGAAGTATCAAAATAAATTCTAAATCAAATATTTTACTTTGGTCTAAAATTAGAGCTATCGAAACAAAGGCTCCATTATTGGCTTTTACGGAAAATAATGGTAAACGGGGCGCTTTTCTGTTTGGAGAAAACAGTTGGAAATGGCGTTTGGAGAGTCATATCAAAGAAAATTCGTTTGAGAAGTATGATGTTTTTATTGATAAAATCATTCAGTTTTTAGCTTCTAATAATTCCAAAAAATCATTAGTTGTCAATCATGAAAGTTTCTACAATTCTGGAGATGCAATCGAGATTACTGCGCAGTATTTTAATAAAAATTATGAGTTTGACGAAAAAGCACATTTGAATATTAGTGTTGTAAATTCTAAAACGAAACAAAGAAAAACGTATGATTTACTAAAAGGCAATAATGCTTACAAAGTCAATTTAGACGGACTAATTCCTGGAAGTTATCAATTTACAGTAACCGAATTAAATTCTAAATCGTCTTATTCAGGCCGTTTTGAAATTTTGGATTTTGATATCGAAAAACAATTTGTCAATCCTGATGTTGACCGATTAAAACAATTAGCTTCCTTAACGAACGGAAAATTGTATTATCCAAATCAAGCAGAAAAACTAATTCAATCACTTTTAGCTGATGAAAATTATAAATCTATCGAAAAAAATAACGTGAGTCGTTCACCATTAATCGATTGGAAATGGTTGTTGTTATTGATTTGTGTCATTTTTTCAGCTGAATGGTTTATTCGAAAATACAATGGTTTATTGTAAAACGTATTAGAAAAAAAGCTCTTGAAAAATACAGCTAAAATATTTTCTGAAAAAGGAATTTTAAATTTAGAGAAGCACACTAAAACACAGCAATTTATATTCCTGTGTCTATTAGTTGTTTGTTTAACGGGTTATATAAGGCCACCTATTGCTTTACTATTAGGATTACTTGTTGCTAATATTTCCGGTCATCCATGGTTGCATTTGAATCATATAATTATTCGCTTTTTACTTCAAGTTTCCGTTGTAGGTCTTGGGTTTGGAATGAATGTTAACAATGCTTTATCATCGGGAAAAGAAAGTTTTTTACTCACTGTAGCTACATTATTTAGTACTATTTTCTTAGGTAGATTTATTGGAAAATGGCTTAAAACAGATTTGAAAACATCTCATTTAATTTCCTGTGGAACAGCTATTTGCGGAGGAAGTGCCATTGCGGCGATTACTCCGGTTATCAAATCGGATGAAAAACAAACATCGGTTGCACTGGGAGTGATTTTTATTTTGAATTCAGTTGCTTTGTTTTTATTTCCGGCTATTGGTCATTGGTTAGAATTATCACAGGAAAATTTCGGAATGTGGTGTGCTTTATCTATTCATGATACCAGTTCGGTAGTAGGGGCGGCCAATAAATACGGCGCTGAAGCTTTAGCAATTGCTACTACTGTAAAATTAGCTCGTGCTTTATGGATTATTCCAGTTGTTATTCTCACGAGTGTTTTATTTAAAAACAAAACAGGCAAAATTAAAATTCCTTATTTTATTGGTTTTTTCATATTGGCGATGATTTTGAATACTTATGTAGGTTCAGTTTCCATAGTTTCTCCTTGGATTGTTTCGGTTTCAAAAATTGGTTTGACAGTAACTTTGTTTTTTATTGGTTCAGGATTGAGTAGTTCTGTTTTATTGTCAGTAGGAATCAAACCATTAATTCAAGGCTTACTTTTATGGGCTTTCATAGCTAGTTTGTCGCTATTGGCGATCTTGTACTTGAATTAAACTAATAGTTTATAAAATAAAAAAGGGTGAAATTCAATTCACCCTTTTCATAATTTATTTTTGATATTTCTTCTTTTTCAAAATATCCGAAGCAGTTTGATAAAACGAAATCGCATCGTTTACTAAATCAATTCTTTTTTCTTTCAATGGTTTTTCGTCATAGTATAATTGAAGATCATTAGCGACACCTTCTTTCGGTTTTAGAATCAAATTATACTGTTTTACCATTTGTTTAGGAGAAAGAATCGTTAAAACATGGTCTTTAATCAATCCTAAATCTTGATAGGTGGCAATTAAAGCTCTTGGCTTATAATCGGCTTTCATAACATCCTGACCAAAGAATTTCGATTGGTAATTAAAGTTCAATAAACCTAAAACAGTTGGCATTAAATCAATTTGCGACATTAATTGGGTATAATGTTTTGGCTCTATAAATCCGGGACTGTAAATCATCGCTGGAATGCGGTATTTGTCTAAAGGAAGTTCCGTTTTTCCGGCACTTGAAGCACAATGATCAGCAACGATAACAAAAACAGTGTTTTTAAACCAAGGTTGTTTTTCGGCCATTTCAAAGAATTTTCTCAAAGAATAATCAGTGTATTTTACACCACCTTTTCTAGATTTAGAATCACTGGGAATATCAATTTTGTTATTTGGATAAGTAAAAGGTCTGTGATTACTTACCGTCATCCAATGATTGAAAAAAGGTATATTTGACTTTGCCTCAGCATTCATAGTTTTGATTGCTTTGTTTGCCATATCCTCATCACAAACGCCCCAAATATTTGCAAAAGTGATTTCCTCAGGAGTGAAAGTTTTTTTATCTACAATATCATAACCATTTCCTGAGAAGAAATCCTGCATATTGTCAAAAAAAGCATCACCGCCATAAAGGTATTTTACCTGATAACCTTTGGATTTAAAAACACTTCCGGTGGAGAATTTATCCTTGTTGTCTTTTCGTTTTACAACACTTTCACCAGCAGTAGGTGGAAGGCATAATGTTACAGCTTCTAGTCCGCGAACCGTTCTGTTTCCTGAAGCGTATAAATTAGTAAACACCAAACTTTTGCTTGCTAAATCGTCTAAAAACGGAGTAATATTATCTTCATTACCATACATTTTCATAAAATCAGCACTATAACTTTCAATAGTAATTAATACTACGTTTTTATGGATTTCAGTACTGTCTGAATGAATGTTTCGGCTGCTTGAAAATCCATGAATATTTGGAATTTGTTTGTCTAATAATGCAAAAGCTTCATTTTTAGGTAAGGTTTTATAAAATTTGAAATAATCCAATTCACTATTCATAAAAGCCAGATAAAAACGGTAAATTCCATTTGCCTGCAATTCATTGGTAAAAACATTGGTTGCATTTTCACTTTTAGCCAAATTTGGCACAGCCCAAAGTGATAATCCAAACAACAATAAATACAAAACCGAGATTTGAATCTTTTCAAAAACCGAAGGGATATTTTCGATGTATATTTTAGATCTTTTAATGATGAAATAACTGATGATTGCTGCCACTAAAAACAATGTAGAAAAGATAGGAACAACAGGATAAGATTCCATGATATTACCAATAACTTCAGTAGTGTAAACCAAATAGTTCACCGCAATGAAGTTGTATTTTACGCCAAATTCATTCCAGAAGAAGAATTCACTAATGGCATTTTGCAGGATTAGAACAACGTATAAGAATAGTACAAATGCAAATAGCCAATACCTGATTTTATCCCTTTTTTTAGGTAAAAATAAAAGCAAACTGAACAAAAGTGTTTTAATTCCAACAAATAGTAACCCTACTTTTTCTAATCCGCCACCATATTCCGTTAGAATTGATTTTCCTGATAAAATATACAAAAATAGCGCTACTAATAATCCTAAATGAATATAACCATAAGGTTTTTGATATTTAGCATTGGAAATAAAAATAAGATATAACCACAAAAAAGCACTGGCTAAAATAAAGACAAAAACATCAGAAACAAGTCCTAATGAAAAAATCTTGACAATTTCTAATCCTGAAAATGAGGATTGAGTGATGGGATGAAAAACAAGTACAATTCGAAGAATAATACTAATAATTACATAAAATAAGCTAAGATTGATAAACGGAGCTAGTTTCTTGGTAAAGAACATATTTGAATTTATTTTTTGGTAAAATTAGTTATTTTGTGTTTATAAACTAAAAATGCTTCAGGTTAATCAACTTAAGTTTTACTTAAGATGTTTTTTTAGCCTTAAATTAGTACTTTTTTTAAATTACATTTGGTTTTATTTTTTGGTTAATTACATCAATAACACGGATATTAAATGCATATTTTAATTGTAGAAGACGAAATAGGAATTATGCAATTTCTTCAGCAGGGATTGGAGGAAGAAGGTTATCAAATTACCACTGCAAATGATGGTGCAAAAGGATTGGAGTTGGTACAAAATAATGCATTTGATTTAATATTATTAGATTGGATGCTGCCTAAAATGACTGGATTAGAACTTTGTAAAGCCATTAGAAATAATGACAAAAAAACACCTGTTTTATTTTTAACTGCCAAAGATACGGTTCAGGAAACAATTGAAGGTTTACAATCTGGGGCGAATGATTATATAAAAAAACCATTCAGTTTTGAGGAATTGGTTGAACGTATTAAAATTCATTTTAGAAATTCTGATGATTCCGAAATTTTAAAATTAGGCTCTATCTCTATTGATTTGCAAAAGCACCTTGTGTTTGTAAATAACAAAGAAATTTCGCTTACGCAACGCGAATTTGAATTGTTAACCTATTTAGTTAAAAACAAAGGAAAAGTTTGCCACCGAAATCAAATTATCGAAGATGTATGGGATATTCATTTTGAATATGATACTGGCGTGATAGATGTTTTTATGAATGCTATTCGCAAAAAATTAAATTTAAAAATAGATGAAGATTATATCAAAACCATTCGTGGTGTAGGTTATATCGCTAATGACTGATGAATTATGAAAAAACTTTCTTTTAAAAACCGTTTGGCTTTTCATTATATTATCACCACTGCATTGTTGATTTTTGTGGTTTTTTTTACTATTTATTCCATTGTAAAATTCAGCGTTTACAATCATTTGAACAATGATATTTTAAAAGAAGTTGAAAATCATCTTAATGAAATTGAAGTTCAGGACAATAATTATCGTTTAATTCATTTGACCGAATGGAATGAAAGAGAACACAATACATTAGATGTAAATCCTGTTTTTATTGAATTCTTGGACAGCCAAAAAAAGATAAAAGGAAAATCACCTAATCTAAAAAACGAATCATTGCATTTTAATTCTGAAATTGAAAACAATCAATTATTTGATTCTAAATTATTGCAAAATAAAATTCGTCAAATTCAGGTTCCTATTTATAATAAAACAAAAATTGTTGGTTATATAATAATCGCTATGTCGCTGGAAGATGCTTCGATAGTACTTCATAATTTATCGCAAACACTTATTATTGTCTATCCTTTAATTTTGTTGTTGCTGTTTTTTATAGCCCGTTTTATCGCTGGTAGAAGTATTAAACCTATTACTTCTATTATAGAAACAGCTGATGTTATTAGCAAAGACAATTTAAAATCCAGAATTGAACTTCCTCAAACAAAAGACGAATTGTATGTGTTGTCACAAACTATCAATAATTTGCTAAACAGAATTGAAACAGTTGTCGAAAGGGAAAAGCAATTTACGTCTGATGCTTCGCATGAATTACGAACGCCACTAACGGTTATTAAAGGAACATTGGAAGTATTAATTCGAAAACCAAGAACTCAGGAAGAATATCAGGAAAAAATCAATTATTGTGTTACCGAAGTTAATCGTCTTAATAATTTGGTAGACCAATTATTAATGCTCGCCCGATTTGAAGACCAAAACCAATCATTAAAAAAAGAAAATCTGGTTTTGAATGCGGTTATTTTTGAGGTTTTATCAAGATTCTCAACTGTAATTAATGCTAAAAACATCAAGATTATTACTGATTTTGATAAGGAATTTACAATTGTATCTGATCAATATTTATTAGCAGTTATCTTGAATAATTTAATTTCAAATGCTTTAAAGTATTCTAATCCAAACGATGTTTTAACTATTCGTTTATCTCAAGAAAACAACAAAGTACAATGTCATATTATTGATACCGGAATAGGAATTGCAACAGCCGATTTACAAAATATTTTCCACCAGTTTTTTCGCTCTAATGCAACTAACCACCCTGAAATTAAAGGAACAGGTTTAGGATTGTCAATTGTTAAAAAATTGACATCCTTGTTAGGAATAGAAATTGAAGTTTCCAGTCAGGAAAATCTAGGTACTCATATTATCTTAAGCATCCCTTAAGGAAAAGCTAATCTTTATCTTTTAATTTTGACTTAAAAATAAAATTTAAAGATGTTGGAGAAAATAATTGCTTTTAGCTTAAAGAATAAACTTATTGTTTTGTTATTTACATTGGGGATTTTTGGATTCGGAATTTTTTCGTTGTTCCAAATTTCAATAGGTGCAGTACCTGATGTAACAAACAATCAGGTTCAGGTAATCACAACCTCTCGTAATCTTTCGACTCAGGATATAGAACAATTTATTACTTATCCGGTTGAAATCGAAATGTCTAATTTGCCAGGTGTAAAAGAAATACGTTCTGTTTCTAAATTTGGTTTGTCGGTTGTAACCATCGTTTTCGAAGATGATTTAGGAACTTATCTACCAAGACAGTTAATCGCTGAAAAAATAAAATCGGCTACCGAAAAAATTCCTGAGGGTTTCGGAACACCAGAAATGGGACCTATAACAACTGGTTTAGGTGAAATTTACCAATACACACTTGAAGTAAAACCTGAATTTAAAAATAATTATTCTGTTACCGATTTAAGAACATTACAGGATTGGGTTATAAAACGCCAACTTTCCGGAATCAAAGGCGTTATCGAAATTAATACCTGGGGAGGTTATTTAAAACAATACGAAATAGCCATTTCGCCAGCACGTTTAAATGCGATGAATATTAGCGTTTCGGATGTTTTTAAAGCTTTGGAAAACAACAACGGAATTGCCGGAGGAGCTTATATTGAAAAAGTAAATCAAAGCTATTTTATTCGTGCCGAAGGAAAAACAAAATCTTTAGAAGATATAGGAAATATTGTAGTTACAAATCAAAATGGTTTACCTATTTTGATTAAAAATGTTGCCGAAATTCGTTTTGGTCACGCCAATCGTTTTGGTGCCATTACCGGAAATGGAGAAGGTGAGAAAGTTTTGGGACAGGTAATGATGCTTAAAGATGCTAATTCAAAACAGGTAATTAACGATGTAAAAGACAGGATTGCTGAAATTCAAAAAAGTTTACCCGAAGGAGTTTATATCAATGGCTTTCTGGAAAGAAGTGAATTGGTAGGTAAAACAACATTTACAGTTGCTGAAAATCTCATTTTAGGTTGTTTAATTGTTGTTTTTGTGGTGGTTTTATTACTTGGAAATTGGCGATCAGGACTAGTTGTGGCATCAGTAATTCCTTTGTGTTTGCTATTTGCAATTTCATTGATGAATATTTTTGGAATTGATGCCAATTTAATGAGTTTAGGGGCTATCGATTTTGGAATTATCATTGACGGAGCTGTAATCATTGTTGAGTTTATTGCTTTTCAAATTGCACATAAATCAAAGCATTTAGTCCATTTATCAGATGAAAATCGCCAACAGGAAATTGATCAGATTACCAATAAAAGTGCTTCCAAAATGATGAATTCGGCGATATTTGGACAATTGATTATTTTGATTGTATTTATTCCTATTTTATCTCTGTCAGGAATCGAAGGAAAAATGTTCAGGCCTATGGCAATGACTTTTAGTTTTGCTTTGGTGGGAGCAATGTTGTTCTGTTTTACTTATGTACCCGTTGTTTCTTCGTTGTTTTTAAAACCAAAAGAAGAAAATCCAGAGTCTTTTTCGAATAAATTAATAGCCAAATTAAATGCTTTTTATTTACCAATAATTCATTGGGCTTTAGCCAATACTAAAAAAGTTTTATACGGAGCACTAGGTTTGTTGACAATGGCGATTATATTATTTTCAACTATGGGAGGTGAATTTATTCCAACCTTGGATGAAGGTGATTTTGTAATTCAACCGGTTTTAAAAACAGGAACTTCTTTGAGTAAAACTATCGAAACAACCACTAAAATGGAAAAAATAATACTCAAAAATTTTCCTGAAGTTGAACAGGTAGTAAGCCGTATAGGTGCAGCCGAAGTTCCTACGGATCCCATGAGTATGGAAGAAAGCGATGTTATTGTGAAGTTAAAACCAAAATCAGAATGGGTTTCGGCTTCCAGTAAAGATGAATTAGCAGATAAAATTAAAGAGGCCATTGAGGAGCAGATTCCAAATATGGAAATCGAATTTACTCAACCCATCGAAATGCGTTTTAACGAGTTGATTTCAGGAACACGTTCGGATGTGGCTGTGAAAATCTTTGGAGAAGATTTAGATATTTTAGCTAAAAAAGCACACGAAATCGAAAAAGCAATTGCTAATATTGAAGGTGCTTCAGATATTATTATCGAAAAAACAGAAGGATTACCACAAATGAGTGTGCAATTTGACCGCTCAAAAATTGCACGTTACGGATTAAATATTGCGGATTTAAATGAATTAATAGCACTGGGTTTTGCCGGAAAAACAGTTGGTAATGTGTTTGAAGGGGAAAAACGTTTTGATATGGTTATCCGATTGGATCAAAATAACCGACATGATATAGATGATTTAAAAAATCTTTATGTTAGCACGCCTTCAGGAACAGAAGTCCCAATGCAGGAATTAGCTAAAATTGAATATACGCAGGGACCCGCTAAAATTTCAAGAGATAATACTAACAGGCGAATTGTTATTGGAATCAATGTTAGAAACCGAGATTTACAAAGTGTAGTTAAGGATATTCAAAAAATTGTTGATACTCAAATCAAGTTGCCTAGTGGTTATTATGTGAAATATGGAGGACAGTTTGAAAATCTTGAAAGTGCTAAAGCTCGCTTGCTTATTGCAGTTCCCATCGCTTTATTTTTAATATTCATATTGCTTTATTTTGCTTTTGACTCTATAAAAGAAGCTTTGATGGTATATTCGGCAATTCCGTTATCAGCAGTAGGTGGAATATTATTTTTATGGATAAGAGATTTGCCTTTTAGTATTTCAGCCGGAGTAGGTTTTATAGCGCTGTTTGGAATTGCAGTACTTAACGGAATTGTTCTAATCGAACATTTTAAAGAATTAAAACATCTGGGAATGAAAAATAAAGACGAATTGATTTTAAAGGGAACAACTGATAGATTACGTCCGGTATTGTTAACCGCAGCTGCCGCAGCCTTAGGTTTCTTTCCAATGGCTGTTTCAGCTTCAGCAGGTGCCGAAGTACAAAGACCATTAGCGACTGTGGTAATTGGAGGCTTGTTTACTGCCACTATTTTGACAATGATTGTGTTACCCGTTTTATATAAAGTATTTGATGGAAAAGAATTTAAAAAACCAAAGTTCAAAAATCATCATGCTAATATGACTATTATTTTATTGCTATTGAGCTCTTCTTTTGCATTTGCTCAAAATAAAACTAATGAATTAGATGGTTTAATTGCAATTGGTATTCAAAATAACAAAGCTTTACAAGCTTCAAAATTGCAAGTGGACAAATGGAAAGAAAATATTAAAAGTGCTTTTACTTTTGAAAAAACTAATATTTATTATAATTATGATCAAAATAACCTAGCTTATAATAACAAAGCTGTTTCAGTAATTGGAGCCCAACAAAGTTTTTTATTTCCTACTGTTTACGCTGCCCAAAAGAAAAGCAATACAGCCGAATATGAAAAGCAACAAGCAGTTTACGAATTAGAGAAAAACAAACTGAGTTTAGAGATTTCTAAGTTGTTTAACCACATTGTGTATTTACAACATCAGGAGATTTTGTATAAACGATTAGATAGTTTGTACCAAAATTTCTCTAAAGCCAGTAATCGACGTTTTGAATTAGGGGAAACCAATTATTTGGAGAAAATTACAGCTATGTCAAAAGCCAGACAAATTGCTTTAAAGCTTTCGCAAATTAGAAATGAAAAAGAAGCTAAGTATGATTTACTTCAGTATAGCATTCAGTCGGATGAGAAAATTAAAATAAATACAAGTGAAATTAAGCCTTTTGATTTATTAAGTGAAGAAAGAAGTAAGGTTGTTTATAACGAATATTTACAGTTAGTTAGGAAAAATCATGTAAATCAAATCAATTTACAAAAACAAAGTTGGTTGCCTGATTTGAATTTAGAATTTTTCAGAGGTTCTAATAAAGGATTGTCACGATCATTAAATGGTTTTCAGGTTGGGATTTCAGTGCCAATTTTGTTTTCTGGAAATGTAGCTAAGGCAAAAGTAGCGCAACTGGAATTGGAAAGTTGGGATGCTCAAATCCAAAATGAAAATCAAAAAATATATGCTTTTGTCGCAGGCAAGAAAAAGGAAATATTAAAATACCAGGATGCTATTAATTATTATGAACAACAGGGTAAAAAACTGGCTAATGAAATTTTAAAAGTAGCCAATAGTAGTTACAAACATGGTGAAATTGATTTTTTTCAATACATCCAAAGCTTGGAAAATGCAACAATAATTGAAGTAGAACATTTAGACAATATACTTCGATTTAACCAAACGCAATTAGATTACCAATACTTAAATTTTTAAATAAATTCTAATGAAAAAAATACTTAGCTTACTAGCTTTATCAATAGTTCTGTTTTCTTGTAAAGAAACCAAAACCGAAGAAACTCTTGTTGTAGACTCTGACTTAATTACAGTCACTCCAACACAGTTTAAATCGGCAGGAATGCTCATTGCAAGTCCAAAGCAACAAACTTTTGATGTTACTGTTAAAGTGACCGGAAAGGTTGATGTTCCTCCACAAAACCGTGCTCAAATCACTTCATTTGTTGGGGGGTATGTAAAGTCAACACAATTATTAGTTGGAGACAAAGTTGTAAAAGGTCAGCCTTTGTTAACACTTGAAAACACAGAGTTTTTAGATGTTCAAAAAGAATACCTGGAAGTGGCAGAACAAATTAATTATTTGAAATCCGAATACCTTCGTCAAAAGACATTATTTGATGAAAAAATTACTTCTCAAAAGAATTATTTGAAAGCCGAAAGTGATTACCGCCGGGCAAAGGGAATGCATCAGAGTTTGAAAGAAAAACTAAAACTTTTAAATATCAATCCGACTAATGTTGAAAAAGGAAAATTATCTTCAGTAGTGACTATTTATGCGCCAATTTCGGGTGATATTGTGGTGATGAATGCGCATTTAGGAATGCATATCAATCCTTCTGATGTTATTTTAGAGATTATACAAACGGATCATTTGCATTTAGAATTAGCTGTTTTTGAAAAAGATATTTTGAAAATAAAGAAAGAACAGGATGTTTTATTTACAGTTCCGGAGGCTTCTAAAGAAGTTTTTAATGCTAAAGTTCATTTAGTTGGAAAATCAATTGAAGGCAACGACAGAACGATAAATGTTCATGCGCATTTAGATGATAAAATCAAACAGCGTTTGTTAACAGGAATGTTTGTTGAAGCCAATATTATTGTTGATGCTAAAAAAGCTTTGGCAATTCCAAAAGATGCTTTATTGAATGAAGAAAACAAAAATTTCGTACTTTTATTAAGTAATAACAAAGATGGTAATTATATTTTTAAGAAAGTAGCGGTTGCTATTGGAGCAGTATCAGAAGACTATATAGAGCTTATTCCTAACTCTCAAATCAATGGGAATTCTAAAATTTTGACAAAAGGAGCTTATGATTTAGCAAATTAAATTTTGCTTAGATATTATGAAAAATAGTAATTTTTAAAATCAATAATTATGAATGACGCACATTTACACATGATTGTAAACCATTTTCCTATTGTTGGAACTATTTTGGGATTGTTGGTTTTGATGGGAGGAATTTATTTTAGAAGCAATTCTATAAAAAACACTTCTTATTTTTTATTTATCATAGCAACTGTTTTTACCGTTTTTAGTATGGCAACTGGTGAAGGTGCCGAGGAACTTGTTGAAGACATGCCTAACATAGGCCATGAAATCATACATAATCATGAAGAACTGGCTGAAAAATTAGCAATTATCATGTATTTATTAGGTGTAGTTTCGGTTATTGGTTTGATTAGCAATATTAGAAATCATCCTAAAGCCAAGTTCTTTTCTTATGCAATAGCTGTCATTGCAATAGTTGCAGTTTTGTTATCTTCAAAAGTAGGTACTTCAGGTGGTGAAATCCATCATACTGAAATTCGTCCTGATTCAGTTATAGCCAACAGTACTATTAAAGATACTGAAACAACGATGGATAAAGATTGAAGCTTTTTTAAGCTTTTAAGAATTTAGTTAAATTAAAAATTTGCTTGTAACTATTTTATAATATATATTTGCATCACAAAAAAAACAAGATTAATAAAAATCATAATGTTATCAAATCAATTGCATCATCATCATTTACATTATTGCTCTCAAGCGATGTGTTAATGGTATGCGTGTAAGTCATCATATTTATAAACCCGTTTGAGTACATCAAACGGGTTTTTCATTGTGTGTTAAGTCCTTTGTTGTACGCAAACACATTCAAAAACATAAAAAAACAAAACAATGGGTACATTAAAAATTGCAATTCAAAAATCAGGAAGATTAAACGAAGACAGTATTCAAATTCTTAAAGATGCCGGAATTTCTATCAACAATGGGATCGATCAGTTAAAAGCGGAAGCTTCTAATTTTCCGTTAGAAGTACTGTATTTACGTAACTCTGATATTCCTCAATACTTGATCGATGGAGTAGTAGATATTGCTATTGTAGGTGATAATTTATTGGTTGAAAAAGGAAAAAACATTGAAGTAATCCAAAAATTAGGATTTTCAAAATGTAAAGTTTCGGTTGCTGTTCCTAAAACTTTTGAATATAATTCAGTAAAAGATTTAGATGGTTTACGTGTTGCAACTTCTTATCCAAACACTGTAATTGAGTTTTTTAACAAATTTGGAATGACGGTAGATATTCATCAAATTTCAGGTTCGGTAGAAATTGCACCTAATATTGGTTTGGCTGATGCTATTGTAGATATTGTTTCTAGCGGAAGTACTTTGTTTAAAAACAACCTTAAAGAGGTTGAAGTAATTTTGAAAAGTGAAGCAGTTTTAGCTGTTTCTCCAAAAGTTTCTGCTGAAACTCAAAAAATCATTGATACGCTAAAATTTAGAATAGATGCTGTTTTAAGAGCTAGAAAATCAAAATATATTTTGATGAACGTACCAAACGATAAAATTGAAGACGTAAGTAATATTTTGCCTGTATTAAGAAGTGCAACTGTTATGCCGTTAGCTCAAGAAGGCTGGAGTAGTGTACATACAGTAATTGATAAAGATACTTTCTGGGAAGTAATTGACCAATTAAAAGCAGCAGGTGCCGAAGGAATTTTGGTTT
The DNA here is from genome assembly GCF_038289905.1 of Flavobacterium flavipallidum. NCBI lineage: Bacteria > Pseudomonadati > Bacteroidota > Flavobacteriia > Flavobacteriales > Flavobacteriaceae > Flavobacterium > Flavobacterium flavipallidum. Next base: position 78,753 of record NZ_JBBYHU010000005.1, read on the forward strand.
GCCCAATTGAGAAAATGGTACTTTAGAATTTTAAATTTCAAAATTGAAAGCCCAAATTCCAAATTTGCTAAAGATTGGAATTTGGAGTTTTAAAAAATTGGAATTTATTTTAAATAATAAGTGATGAATAAAATATATAATCCAACACCGGATACCTGGGTTTCTATTTTAGAAAGACCTACGAAAACGGTAAACGATATAGAGGCAACAGTAAAAGAAATTTTTGCTGCTGTTCAAAAAGATGGTGATGTGGCTGTGGCCAAATATACAACTCAGTTTGATGGCGTATATTTTGAAAATAGCGAAGTTACTGCTGCTGAAATTGAAGTTGCTATTAATACTATTTCTGACGAATTAAAAGCTGCGATTTCTTTGGCAAAAGCTAATGTAGAAACATTTCATCAGGTACAAAAAACATCTCGAGTTTCTGTTGAAACTGCTGAAGGAGTACAATGCTGGCAGGAAAAAAGACCAATTCAAAAAGTAGGTTTGTACATTCCTGGAGGAACAGCACCTCTATTTTCTACGGTTTTAATGCTGGCTGTTCCTGCTAAAATTGCAGGTTGTAACGAAATTGTTTTGTGTTCGCCACCGGATAAAAACGGAAATATTAATCCAGCGATTTTGTATGCTGCCAATTTATGTGGTGTAACTAAAATTATTAAAGTAGGAGGAATTCAAGCTATTGCCGGAATGACTTTTGGTACAAAGGCAATTCCAAAAGTGTATAAGATTTTTGGACCTGGAAACCAATATGTAACCGTAGCTAAACAATTAGCAACTCAATTTGGAGTAGCTATCGACATGCCGGCTGGACCATCTGAATTATTAGTCGTTGCAGATGATACTGCTGTACCGGCTTTCGTGGCCTCTGATTTATTATCTCAGGCAGAGCATGGAACTGATAGTCAGGTAATTTTGGTGTCTACATCTAAAGCTATGATTGATGCTGTAGAAAGCGAAATTCAATCGCAATTAGAAGTGTTACCACGTAAAGCCATTGCTGAAAAAGCCATTGCTAATTCGAAATTAATTTATGTTGAAAACGATGAAATTGCATTGGAATTAATTGATGAATATGGTCCGGAACATTTTATTATTTGTGTACAGGATGAAGACTTTTACGTGAATAATATCGGAAATGCAGGTTCGGTATTTATAGGGAATTATACTCCTGAAAGTGCTGGGGATTACGCATCAGGAACCAATCATACTTTGCCAACGAATGGTTATGCCAAAAATTATTCAGGAGTAAATTTGGATAGTTTTATGAAATCAATGACATTCCAGAAAATTTCTGAAAAAGGAATTCAAAACATTGGAAAAGCTATTGAAATTATGGCAGAAGCTGAGGGTTTACAAGCGCATAAGAATGCGGTGACTTTGAGATTGAAAAGTTTAGAATAAGAAGCAAGAGACAAGAAGCAAGAAGTAAGAGAAGAAAAATATAGATTTCGTATAGAAGTCTTTCCTCTTGTTTCTTTCTTCTTTTCTCTAAAAATGAAAAACAATGAAAAATTTCGATATAAATACACTTATCCGTGACAACGTAAAGGTTTTAAAACCTTATTCATCGGCTCGTGATGAATTTGAAGATTTTGATACTGCCGAAATGGTATTTTTGGATGCCAATGAAAACCCATATCAAAACGGGGTAAACCGTTATCCTGATCCACAACAAGCTAATGTTAAAGTAGCCTTGGGACAAATTAAAAACCTAAAACCACAACAAATTCTTTTAGGTAACGGTAGTGATGAAGTTTTGGATTTGCTATTCAGAGCTTTTTGTGAACCTAAAGTTGACAATGTAATTACTTTGCCGCCTACTTACGGTATGTACGGTGTTTTGGCCAACATCAATAATGTGCAAAACAAAGAGATTTTATTGACTGCCGATTATCAACCACAAGTCGATAAAATTCTAGAAGCGGTAACGCCTACAACCAAATTGATCTTTTTGTGCTCGCCAAATAACCCAACAGGAAATTCATTTACTACCGAAAGTGTTACTACTTTATTGGAAAATTTCAATGGTTTTGTAGTGATTGACGAAGCCTATATTGATTTTTCGGATAAGGCAAGCTGGTTGGAAAAATTAGATCAATATCCTAATTTAATTATCACACAAACCTTGTCAAAAGCTTATGGTTTGGCAGGAATTCGTTTGGGAATTTGCTATGCTTCTGCTGATGTAATTGCTGTTTTAAACAAAATCAAACCGCCTTATAACGTAAACGAATTGACACAGCAACGTGCGTTGGAAAGATTAAGCGATCAGGAAAAAATAAACAGAGAAATAAGCTCGATTTTGGAGGAAAGAGATACTTTATTAGATGTTTTAAACAAAGTGTCTTTTGTAGAGAAAATTTATCCTACTGAAGCTAATTTTATCCTAATAAAAGTTGATGACGCTAACAAACGTTATGACGAATTAATAGCTAAAGGAATCGTTATTAGAAACAGAACCACACAGCCGCTTTGTGAAAATACTTTGCGTTTGACTGTTGGAACTTCTGAGGAGAATAAGAAATTGATGGAAGCTTTACAATCGATTTAAACACAAATTCCACAAATTAGCACAAATTTTTAAAAGTAGTCGTAGTAAAAAATAGAGTAGTAAAACCCCAAAAGAAATAGAATTTAAGCAATTTAGAATTTGTGAAAATCTATGGAATTTGTGTTTTAAAAAATATAAAAAATGAAAAAAGTACTTTTTATAGATCGTGACGGAACGATTGTTTTAGAACCGGAAGGATATCAATTAGACAGCTTGGAGAAATTAGAGTTTTTTCCAAAAGCATTTCAATATTTGGCAAAAATTGCTAACGAATTGGATTATGAATTAGCTATGGTTACTAACCAAGATGGATTAGGAACTGATTCTTTTCCGGAAGAAACCTTTTGGCCTACACAAAATTTCATTTTAAAAGCATTCCAAAACGAAGGTGTTTTGTTTGATGATATTTTCATTGATCGTTCCTTCCCTGAGGATAATGCACCTACTCGCAAACCACGTACCGGAATGTTGACTAAATACATCGATAATCCAAATTACGATTTGGCTAATTCTTTTGTTTTAGGAGATAGAATTACCGATGTAGAATTAGCTAAAAATTTAGGAGCAAAAGCCATTTTCTTAAAACAAGAAGACGGTTTAGGTGGAAGCGAAACTTCTGTAGCGCATAATGAATTGGAAGATACGATTGTTTTGCAAACTGTTGATTGGAAAAAAATCTATGAGTTTTTAAAATTAGAAGCTCGTACCGCTTCCATTACAAGAAAAACGCACGAAACAGATATTTATATCAAATTAAATCTGGACGGAACAGGAAAAAGCAACATCGATACCGGAATTGCTTTTTTTGACCATATGTTGGATCAAATTTCCCGTCACGGACAAATGGACTTGGATATCAAAGTAAAAGGTGATTTAGAAGTAGATGAACACCACACTATCGAAGATACTGCGATTGCTTTAGGTGAAGTTTATGCGAAAGCCTTAGGAAATAAATTAGGTATTGAGCGTTACGGATTCTGCTTACCAATGGACGATTGTCTGGCACAGGTAGCTATTGATTTTGGAGGAAGAAACTGGTTGATTTGGGAAACCGAATTCAAACGTGAAATGGTTGGAAAAATGCCAACAGAGATGTTTTTCCATTTTTTCAAATCCTTCTCTGATGGGGCCAAAGCAAACATCAACATCAAAGCCGAAGGCGATAACGAACACCACAAGATTGAAGCTATCTTTAAAGCTTTTGCGAAAGCGATAAAAGTAGCCGTAAAACGTGACACCGAAAAAATGATTTTACCTTCAACGAAAGGAATGTTGTAAAATATAGTTAGAAGTTAGAAATGGGAGTTTAGAAACTTCCCACTTCTAACTCCTGACTTCTAACTTAAAGTAATGAAAATAGTAATTATCAATTACGGAGCAGGAAATATTCAAAGTATTCTATTTGCAATAGAAAGATTAGGTTATACTGCTGTGTTGACCAATAATCCTGACGAAATTAAAGCGGCAGACAAGGTGATTTTTCCTGGTGTAGGAGAGGCGAGTTATGCCATGAAAATGCTTAAAGAAAGTGGATTGGACACTTTGATTCCTACTTTGAAGCAACCTGTTTTAGGTATTTGCTTAGGAATGCAATTGATGTGTAATCATACTGAAGAAGGCGATACGAAAGGATTGGGGATTTTTGATGTAGATGTGATAAAGTTTTCACCCAAGGTAAAAGTGCCTCAAATGGGATGGAATACAATTTATGATTTAAAATCGGATTTATTTAAAGATGTAGCCGAGAAAGAATATATGTATTTAGTGCATAGTTTTTATGCGCCAATGTGCAAAGAAACTATTGCGACTACTGATTATGAAGTGCCTTATTCTTCAGCTTTGGAAAATAAAAATTTCTTTGGTACACAATTCCACCCTGAAAAGAGCGGTGATGTCGGAGAGCAAATTCTAAAAAACTTTTTACTTCTAACTTCTAACTTCTAACTTTAATATGAGAATAATACCAGCTATAGACATCATCGACGGAAAATGTGTGCGTTTGTCCAAAGGCGATTACAATACTAAAATAATTTACAACGAAAATCCGCTTGAAGTAGCCAAAGAATTTGAGGCGCACGGAATCGAATATTTGCATTTAGTAGATTTAGACGGAGCTAAATCAAGCAAGATAATCAACTATAAAATTTTAGAGCAAATTGCAACCCAAACCAGTTTGAAAATTGATTTTGGTGGTGGATTAAAAGCGGATTCTGATTTAAAAATTGCTTTTGAAAGTGGTGCAAACCAAATTACAGGAGGAAGTATTGCGGTAAAAAATCGTGCTGTTTTTGAAAAATGGATTGCTGAATATGGTTCGGATAAAATCATTTTAGGAGCTGATGCCAATAACGAAAAAGTAGCCGTTTCGGGTTGGTTAGAAGATTCAAATGAAGATTTGGTTCCGTTTATCCAAGATTACCAATCAAAAGGAATTGAGTACGTAATTTGTACAGATATTGCTAAAGACGGCATGTTACAAGGACCAAGTTTTGATTTATATTCTAAAATTCTGGATCAGGCCAAAGGTTTAAAATTAATTGCTTCAGGTGGAATTTCTACTTTTGATGAATTGCCTAAATTAGCTAAATTAGGTTGCGAAGGAACCATCATCGGGAAAGCAATTTACGAAGGAAGAATTACTTTGAAACAATTAGAGAATTATATTTTAGAAGTTAAAAGTTAAGTGTTAAGCGTATAGACGAATTAACTCATAACCCATAACTCATAACTGAAAGAAAATGTTAACAAAAAGAATAGTCCCTTGCCTGGATATTAAAAATGGGAGAACAGTAAAAGGCGTTAATTTTGTAGATTTGCGCGATGCGGGAGATCCAGTGGAATTAGCTAAAATTTATTCGGATGAAGGTGCTGATGAATTAGTGTTTTTGGATATTTCGGCAACAGAGGAACGAAGAAGAACTTTGGTTGATTTGGTTCGAAAAGTAGCGGCAACGATCAATATTCCGTTTACGGTTGGTGGTGGAATTTCGGCTGTTGAAGACGTTGAAGTTTTATTGCAAAATGGAGCCGATAAAGTTTCTATCAATTCTTCGGCAGTTAAAAACCCACAGTTGATTAATGATTTGGCTCAGAAATTTGGAAGTCAATGTGTCGTTGTGGCCATTGATGCCAAGCAAATTGATGGAGAATGGATAGTGCATTTAGTTGGTGGAAAAGTACCTACCGAGATTAAATTATTTGATTGGGCAAAAGAAGTGGAGCAACGTGGTGCAGGTGAAATTTTGTTTACCTCGATGGATAATGACGGAACCAAAAATGGTTTTGCTAATGAAGCTTTAGCACATTTATCCTCTTTAGTGAATATTCCAATTATTGCATCGGGCGGAGCAGGGAATATGCAACATTTTGTTGATACCTTTGTAGAAGGTAAAGCAGATGCCGCCTTGGCTGCAAGTGTTTTTCATTTTAAAGAAATTGAAATCAAAACCTTGAAAAGGAAATTGAAAGATAATAATATAGAAGTCAGATTATAGAACATAGAAAAAAGAGAAAAGAAGCTAGATTATTTTAATCTTTCAATCTTTTAATTTTTCAATTATAAATTATAAAAATGAATATAGATATCAAAAGTGCGCACGGATTGATTCCAGCGATAATTCAAGATAGTGAGACCAAAAACGTTCTAATGTTAGGGTATATGAACGAAGAATCAATTCAAAAAACCATTGAAACTGGTAAAGTAACTTTTTTCAGTCGTTCAAAGCAAAGACTTTGGACAAAAGGAGAAGAGAGTGGTAACTTTTTGAACCTTGTGGATATCAAGAATGATTGCGATGGTGATACTCTTTTAATTCAAGCTCAACCTGTAGGTCCGACTTGTCACACTGGAGCAGATACCTGTTGGCAAACGCCAAATAATGCCAATTATGGTTTTATTTCTGAATTAGAGGAAACTATTGAATCAAGAAAAGAAAATGCCGACTTAGAACACAGTTATGTAGCTTCTCTTTTTGCAAAAGGAATTAATAAAATAGCTCAAAAAGTAGGTGAAGAAGCTGTAGAAGTAGTTATCGAAGCAAAAGATGCTAATGATAATTTATTCTTAGACGAAAGTGCTGATTTACTTTTTCATTATTTAATTTTATTGCAAGCAAAAGGATATAAAATAGACGATGTTATTAAGGTTTTAAAAAGTCGTCAAAAGTAACAGCCCCTTTTTGTGTTAATTTATTGTTAGAACGAGTCAATAACAGATTAAATTTCTGATGTTGATTCGTTTTTACTTTTCCACTCAAATGCAAACAGTTATATTTACCACTTTAAAGAATTGATTTAGAAATAATAACTCATGATTTTTGACAAAACTCATTTTTCAGAAGATTTGATAGATAATAAAATAGAAACGGGATTACATATTATATTAACTACCGACGAAGATGATTCTCGTCCCATTTATATTTCAGGAAATTTTAACGATTGGCGTACTCAGGATAAGGAATTTGTAATGGAACGCGTAGGTACGGGTTTGTATCATTTCAAATTTAAACATGATTTTCCTTTGCCTGAAACGGTGTTGTATAAATTCACAAAAGGGGATTGGAGTGCTGTAGAAATTGATGCTAATGGAGAACGCACCGAAAATCGTTCGACTAATCAACATACTGGAATCCAAAAAGAACATGTTTTTAGATGGAGAAAAAACTGGTTGCCATTTAAACAAAATTTTTTACCTCAAATTCAATTGATTTCGGATGAATTTGAAATTCCTCAATTAAATACTACCCGAAAAGTTTGGGCACTTTTGCCGCACGATTACGATAATTCTACCGAAAGTTATCCAGTAATGTATTTGCAAGATGCTCAAAATTTATTCAATGAAAATGCCAAATTTGGTAATTGGGAAATCGACAAAAAATTAGCGGTAATGTCTGAATACAAAGTTGGAAAAATTATCGTAATTGCTGTAGAACATGCCGAAGGAGGTCGCATACAGGAATACAATGTAGGTAAGACTGTTTTAGGAAAAGGTCTTGGAAAGAAGTACATTAAATTTTTGGTTGAAACCCTAAAACCTTATGTCGATAGTAACTTTAGAACTAAAAAGGAAAGAGAATTTACTGGAATAGGAGGAAGTTCGATGGGAGCTTTGGTTAGTATTTTTTCAGGATTAAGACATCCTGAAGTTTTTGGAAAACTAATGATTTTCTCGCCTTCACTTTGGGTTACCCCAAAAATCAAGATTAAAAATAAAGAAGGCGGAAGTACCAAAATCTATCTATACGCAGGTGGTGATGAAAGTGAAACCATGATCGAACATGTGGAAACGTTCAAAAAAAGAATGCTCGAAAATGATTTTGTTAATGATGAGATGAAAATTAATCTTAGTATTAACAAATTAGGTAAACACAACGAAACCTATTGGAGTGACGAATTTCCTAAAGCAATAGAATGGCTATTTTTCAATACTAAAGACAATTAAAATGAAAGTAACAAAAATTGATAGTTTAGAAAAATTCTCCGGAACGGTTTTAGTTCCCATTTATGAAACGGTTTCTAAAGATGTTCCATTAATTCAGTTTGAAGGTTTAGAAATTTCGTCTATAGTTTTCAGTGGAAAAAAAGATACTTATTACCTAGCCGAAAAAAACAATACTGTTTTTGTTTTTATTGGTTTAGGAAAAACAACAGATTATAAATCGTTAAAAACGATTTTCAGAAGAATTGCTTACAAAGAAAAAGACACATTTAGCTCAAATGTGTCTTTATTTTTTCCGGATATTTTTACTGAAGAACATTTAGAAGCTATTATTGTAGGTTTGCTTTTAGGAACTTATAATTTAGGTCATTATAAAAAACAGGATAATCATCCGTTTTTAAATTCCAATTTTGTACTCCAAATTTTATCTTCAAAAGATTATTCTAAAGTTATCGATAAAGCGATTAAAATTGCCAGAGCCCAACTTGAAATCCTTAGTCTGGTTGATCTACCCCCAAATAAAGTGACTCCAAAATATCTGGCACAATGGGCTCAAAACAAAGGTAATCAATACGGTTTTGAAGTAAAAGTACTTGGATTAGAAACCGCCAAACAAGAAAATTTGGGTGCTTTTGTAGCCGTTGGAAAAGGAAGCGAAAATGAAGCCCAATTTGTAATTATGAATTACAGTCCTAAAAATAATCAAGCGAATCTAAAGCATATCGGTTTGGTTGGAAAAGGAATCACCTTCGATACCGGCGGATTGAATATCAAAACAGCCGGAATGCTACATATGAAATGTGATATGGCTGGTGGAGCTGCTGTATTGGGTGCCATGCAATTAATCGCCGATTTACAATTGCCTGTGAAAGTTACCGCCATTGTTCCTTGCGCCGAAAATTCCGTTGATAGCAAGTCATTTTTACCCAGTGATGTCATTCACAGTTATAGCGGTAATACCATTGAAATAATAGATACTGATGCCGAAGGTCGATTGGTTTTGGCCGATGGATTGTCGTATTTAATTAAAAATTATAATCCTGAATATATTGTAGATGTTGCTACACTTACCGGAAGTAGTGTAGCTACTTTTGGTTACGAATGTGCAGCTTTGTTTAGTAATAATGAAGCTATTTCTAAAAAACTTCAGGAAGTAGGAGAAAGTATTGGGGAGCGTTTATGGCCTTTACCTCTATGGGATGATTATAAAAAAGACATCGAAAGTGATATAGCCGACGTTAAAAATTTTAGTGGAAAACCCGTTGCTGGCGCCATTAGTGCTGCTAAGTTCTTAGAGTTCTTTACTAAAGAACATAAAGCATGGGCACATTTGGATATAGCCGGGGTTGCATTTGGTGATGATGAATTTGCAAAAAGCAAACATGCAACCGCTTATGGCGTACACTTATTAGCAAAATTCATAGAAAACTTATGATAGTATGGAAAGTAATAAAAGCTTCGTTTGTATCTCAAATTATTTTAAAGGAACTGATTTTCTAATTCAGTTAAAAAAACTAGGTAATACGGTATATCTTGTTACTAGTGAAAAACTAAAAGACAAGCCTTGGCCACACGATCATATAGATGAGATTTTCTATATGCAAGGTCAGGATATCGATTGGAATTTGGAACATTTATTACTTGGCGTAGGCAATTTGATGAAGTCAACTAAAATAGACGCCATTGTTGCTTTAGATGATTATGATGTTGAAAAGGCGACGTATCTTAGAGAAAACCTCCGAATTGATGGAATGGGACAAACTACGGGACGTTATTTTAGAGATAAATTAGCGATGCGTATGAGAGCCAAAAGTTGTGGAATTCCTATTCCTGATTTTTGCTCTTTGTTTAATGACCATGACATCAATACTTTTGCTGATACGGTTTCGCCTCCATGGGTTTTAAAACCACGTTCAGAAGCTTCTGCATCTGGAATTATTAAGGTTTTTGACAAAGAAACCTTGTGGATTCATATCAATGAAATGGGTAATAACCGCTTTAAATATTTATTAGAACAATTTAAACCTGGTGCTGTTTATCATTGTGACAGTTTAGTTTTAGAACGTAAAAAAATATTCTCTCTGACTTCAAAATATTTAGCTACGCCAATGGAAATTTCGCAAGGTGGTGGCGTTTTTAGAAGTACAAATATTCCATATGATTCAGAAGACGATATCGAAATTAAGAAAGTTAATCAAGAAGTGCTAAAAAGTTTTGGTTTAAAAAATGGTGCTGCTCATAGTGAATTTATAAAATGCAATGAAGATGGAAAAATTTATTTTCTGGAAACTTCCTCTCGTGTAGGTGGCGCACATATTGCCGAAATGGTCGAAGCCGCTTCGAATATTAATCTTTGGAAAGAATGGGCCACTATTGAAGATGCTTTGGTAAAAGAAAAAAAGTATCAGTTGCCAAAACTGAAAAAAGAATATGCCGGTATCGTTTTGACTTTATCAAAATACCAACATCCTGATTTGTCTTCTTTTTCGGATCCCGAAGTTTGTTTCAGAGTTCCACTGGATTATCACGCAGGGCTAATCGTTAAATCGAATAAAAACGAAAGAGTTTTGGAATTACTCAATAATTATGTCGATCGTTTAATTGCAGATTATACTGTGGTTGTAGAACAGAATAAAGTAAGTAAATTGCATTAAAATTTAAGTTCATCATATTTAAGTTCAAAGAATAATCAATGAAAAATATCTATATTATACTTTTTTTGTCATTATTTATTTCTAATGAAATACAAGCACAACAACTTTTAAATACCAAAGCGGTTTCGTTTACTAAACAAGACAGCTTACGTGGAAGTATCACTAAAGAACGTGCCTGGTGGGATTTAAAACAATACCGATTAGATATAAAAGTCAATCCTTCAGATAGCACAATTACAGGATCTAACATAGTTAAATATCAAGTGTTACAAGAGTATAATGTAATGCAAATTGATTTACAAAAACCTTTAGAAATCAACAAAGTTATTCAGGACGGTATCGCCTTAAAATTTAGAAGAGAAGGCAATGTTTTTTGGATTGATTTAGTTGCTCCACAAAATAAAGGTGCAATAAAAGAGTTGACTATTTTTTATAGTGGAAAACCTAAAGTTGCTGTTAATCCGCCTTGGGAAGGAGGAATAAGCTGGAAAAAAGACAACAACGGAAAAGCTTTTATTGCTTCATCCTGCCAGGGATTGGGTGCAAGTGTATGGTGGCCTAATAAAGATCATATGTACGACGAAGTGGATGATATGTTCATAAGCGTTAATGTTCCTTCTGATTTAATGGATGTTTCCAATGGTCGTTTGCTTAGTGTAAAAAAACAGAATGATGGTACGTCTACTTATAATTGGTATGTTTCTAATCCTATCAATAATTACGGAGTGAATATCAATATTGGGGATTATGTTTCTTTTTTAGAAAAATATAAAGGTGAAAAAGGAATTTTAGATTGCAGCTATTATGTTTTGAGAGAGAATTTGGAAATAGCCAAAAAACAATTCAAAGAAGTTCCCCGAATGTTGAAGGCTTTTGAGTATTGGTTTGGTCCTTATCCATTTTATAAAGACGGTTATAAGTTAGTTGAAGTTCCTTATTTAGGCATGGAGCATCAAAGTTCTGTTACTTATGGTAATAAATTTCAAAATGGATATTTAGGAAGTGATTTGAGCGGAACGGGTTGGGGATTAAAGTTTGATTTTATCATTGTTCATGAATCCGGGCACGAGTGGTTTGCTAACAATATTACTTATAAAGATATTGCCGATATGTGGATTCATGAGAGTTTTACAAATTATTCCGAAAGCCTTTTTGTGGAATTTTTTTATGGTAAAGAAGCAGGAGCTGAATATGTTATCGGAACAAGAAAAGGCATTAAAAATGACAAACCAATAATAGGCTATTATGATGTAAATGAAGAAGGTTCAGGCGATATGTATCCAAAAGGAGGGAATATGCTGCATACTTTGCGCCAAATTGTAAATAATGATAAAAAATGGAGGCAAATTTTGAGAGGCTTGAATAGTACTTTTTATCATCAAACGGTCAACACAAAGCAAATTGAAAATTATCTAAGCGAAAAAACAGGAATTGATTTGAAACCGTTTTTCAATCAATATTTACGAGATATCCGAATTCCAAAATTAGATTACTATTTTAAAGACAAGCAATTATTTTATCGTTGGAACAATTGTGTTAATGGATTTGATTTACCAATTAAAGTTAGTATCAATGGAGTTGAAAAATGGATTAAACCACAAACAATCTGGAAAAGTGAGACTAATATTGCCGAAAATCCAAAATTAATTATCGATGATAATTTTTATGTGACCGGGGTGAATATTACAAATTAAAATAGACTAATTTTATCAGGAAATTCCAAATGCTTTTAAAATGAAAAAATATCACTTCTTCCTGTCTCTTTTTTTAATGGTATTTGGCATCAATTACGGCCAAAATACTAAACCCGTTCAAGTGGTGTTAGAAAGTAGTAAAGATTCTATAGAAGTCGCTCCCAGAATTAACTTGGATTCTATTCATTTTGCGCCTTCAAGTGAAATGCTTGATGAAGATAACTATTGGAAAATTATTGATAAATCATTAAAAGAAACTAACAATCAGGAAGATCAGGAAATTTTTCTTTCAGCCGAATTAGAAAAACTACCATTAAAAGAAATAATTGGTTTTCGCTTGAGAACCGACAAACTTTTATTCGATTCCTATACTTCAAATTTATGGTGTGCCAATTATATTATTAGTAATGGTGGTGCTGAAGACGGCTTTGATTATTTCAGATGTTGGTTGATTTCAAGAGGAAAAGAAGCCTATTATAAGACCCTCGAAAATCCAGATTACTTAGTTAATTTAGTTGGAAACGAACCCAAAACCTATGATTTTGAAGGTTTCTGGTATGTGGCCAATACAGCTTTTAAAAATCTTACCTACAAAGAAGCCGAAGAGTATATCGATTATGAAAATTTTAAAAGTACTGACGAAAATTATCCATTGTTAGAATTCAATTGGAATGTAGATGATCCAGCAACAATGGAAAAAATTTGTCCCGTTTTATTTAAAAAATTCTGGAAGAAATAATTTCCACTATAAGTCATTTATGTTTTGATTCCTGTTTTTACAGCTTCAAAGACTTATTTAGTAAAATCCTAAGTTGTTATCTATATTAGTTGTTTGTATTTTTTTTAAAAATTACCTTTCAAATAAACCAATTGTTCCACCTACCCAGTCTTTATCTTTATTATATTTCACGCCAATCATTTCGCCTCGACTCAAACGTACTAAATTGCCTAAAAGAGTAGGAGCGGCATCTTCTTTTTTCCAAGTACAAAGCATTCTTACTTCGGCTTTAACTTTACCATCTGGTGATTGTACTATAGGCTGATAGTTTACTTTTTTCTGAAGAATATACAATTCCTTATCAACAACAGCTTCAATATCTTCCTTTTTCACATGGAAAATCACACCTGAACCTGAAAAAGAAAACAAAGGTTTCAAAACATAATTTTCTAAATCTTCTGGAATTTCTTTTAGTTCACTTAATAAAGTAGTTTCTATAAAATATTTCCCTTTTAACAGCGGCAAAATAAACTTACTTATTCTGAAAAACCAATTGGGATGTCCAGCCCATTCTACATCCAATTCATCAGAAAAACTGAAATTCATTTTTAAATCAGGACGTAGATTCAATTCGTCAAAAATGACCCTGTTGTAAATGCGTTTTACCTGAATTTCGTCACCATTTTCGTTTTTATAAAATAACTGATTTCCTTTTTTAATCAAATCAGTTACGCATACAAAAGGGATTCCAAGATCTCTTTTGCAATAATAAAAATCAATTTTGGTGTTTTGTTTTTCAGGTTCTATTTCGAGTAAAATAACATTTTCTTTAGGATGATTGTTGCAAAAAACCTCCTCTAGAATTTTCATATAATCTTGTGAACTATAATCATTCAAAAACGGAGTAAGTTCATCAAGAAAAGGATAATATTTTTTGAATTTTTCAAATAAATTAACCTGATAATTAAATAGTGAAGGAAATCCTTGTACCTCAATTAATTTAGGTATTGTTTTTCCATCTTCTTCACAAATTCCAAAATCGATAGCTATAAAAGTACTATGATTGTCTTCATTAGGGACTTTAGTATTTAAATCTAATGATTTGTTAGTTAATTCTTTAAAGTTTTTTTGTTGAATTAAAGCTATAACATCATTACAGCCTTCTATAAGTTGCGCTTTTAATTCATTTGAAATAAAAAAAGGAGTTTCACCTAGTCTAAAAGTAGGTTCGTAATCAAAATCCTGAGCAATATCATTCTTTAATTTCTGGTATTTTTCAGAAGTAAATTGTTCGTTGAATAATTTTCTATATTTTGAAATCATTTATTTTTTGAGGAATTAATTTGACATGATTTTTTTAGATTTCATCAGGTCAGTTATGGCAGCACGCAGAAAATTAGGAATGAGAGTCTCATTGGTACGGTAAATTTTATCATCATCAACTAAGTCTTCAAGCATATTTCTAAATTTCCTTTTACCTTTCATTTTTCTTATTTTGTCTTTGACTTCCTTATCCCTCAGATGTGAGAGAAAACTAATTGGATCAGCTTCGGGGTGAAATTGCGTTCCTACGAGATGATCTGTAAAACGTACTCCCATGATCGCTCTTTCATATTGTACATTATCTCTAATTTTTTCCAGCGAAATAATTTTAGCCCCTTTTTTTGCAAAAACACTCAGTTTGGGTTGTACAACCTGATAATCTCTCGAATCAATGGCATAAAATGGGTCGGCTAATCCTTCGAATAACAAATCATTAAGGCCATCTTTAGTTTTATGAATAGTCATTACACCAAATGAAGTATCGTGTCTTTTAGTAATTTCAGCTAATCCAAAATGTTTACAAGCCATTTGAAAAGAATGACAGATAAAGAGGATGTATTTTTTTATCGGATTCTCTGTGTTCCATTTTACTACAGCATCAATAAATTCATAATATTTTTTATCCCAGTTTCCATCACCTTCTAAAGGGTTTCCAGGACCACCAGATGAAATATAAATATCAAACTCATCTATTTTGGGCAATTCACATTTTCCTCTAACATCAAATATTTTAAAAGAGACAAAAGGAGTGAATCGGTTTATAACTTCAATTAAACATCGCATCCCCTGATTGGGTTCGCCATTGTACATATCTAATATAGCAATTGATATACTTTTCTTTTTCATTAGTCCCACTTTTCAAAATAGTTATTCAAAGATAAGTTATTATTTTATAAGCCTTTAGTAAATTCAGAAGTTATAAAATCGACTACTTTAGTCAAATCATTTGTTTCTTCATAAACAGCCAATTGTTTGTCGGCGCCAGTACCATTTTTCAAAATTTGGTGAGCAAAATTGATATGTTCTCTACTTCCTAATTCATCAACCACATCATCAATAAAGTCAAGTAATTCTATAATTAGCATTTTAGTCTCCACTTCTTTTTGAAGTCCAAAATCAATCATGTTTCCTTCAATTCCATAACGTGCAGCTCTAAATTTATTTTCTTTAATCAAAGCCAATCGATAATTATTGAAACTCAAATTTTGTGAATTAAGTCGGTATAATTTAGCCACAACAGCTTGAATTATAGAGACTATACACATGGTTTCTTCAACCGTTAGGCACATATCGCAAATACGAAACTCTATGGTATCGTAAAAAGGATGCAAACGCAAATCCCACCAAATTTTCTTTGGATTGTCAATGCAATTAGTTTTTACCAAAGTATCTAAATAATTGTCATAAGAAGACAAGGAATCAAAATATTCCGGTAATCCTGTTCTAGGGAATTTATCAAAAATTTTTGTTCTGTAGGATTTGAAACCCGTTTGTCGACATTCCCAAAATGGAGAGTTTGTAGACAAGGAAAAAATATGTGGTAAAAAATAACAGGCCTGATTGATTAATTGTAACCCAATTTCGCGATTCTCAATTCCTACATGGCAATGCATTCCAAATATCAAATTAGAACGCGCGGCATCTTGTAATTCTTTAACGATATTATGATAACGAGGATCGTCGGTGATAAGTTGGTCCTGCCATTTAGCAAAAGGATGAGTTCCTGCACCACCTACAATTAATCCTTGTTTTTCGGCTAATTCAACAATTTTCGTCCTTAAAAATTTTATTTCGCATTCGGCTTCCTTTACATTTTTACAAACATTTGTCCCCACTTCTACAACCGATTGATGCATTTCGGCCTTTACCTGTTCGTTTAATAATATTTTTGCTCCATCAACAATTTTAGACAAATGGGAGCGTAGATCTCTGGTTTCAGGATCTATAATTTGGTATTCCTCTTCAATACCCAGTGTAAAAACCGGCAATTTTTTCATTTAAATATTTTCGATAATTATTTTAATCCAACAGCATTTTTCATAAAACTTCCCCAGGTCAGATTTATTTTTCCGGGTTTTTGTTTTTTTGCGGCAGCAATTGCCATTTTGGCCGCTTCTTCAACCACCCATTCAAAGTTTTCAGCACCTACCGAATTAATATCGGCATCGGGTGCAGGATTTCCAAAATCGATAGCATAAGGAATTCCATCTCTAACAGCAAATTCCACCGTATTAAAATCATAACCTAAACCTTTACAAAGACGAATTGTATAATCTTTGATAGTGGCTAATAATTTTTTATCTACCGGAGGACCGTCAAGAACATAACGCAAATGTGGTTCATTTCTTGGCTCGTATTGCATAATTTTTACAGTTTTACCACCTAAACAATAAACACGGAAATATTCAGTAAACACTATTTCTTCTTGTAATAACATAACCAGTTGTCCTGTTTCTTTATGTTTTTCCCAAAATTCTTCTTTGTTTTCTAAACGATAAACGTTTTTCCAACCACCACCGGCATAAGGTTTCATATAAGCTGGGAATTTTACATAGTCAAAAATTCCTTCCCAATCTAAAGGGTATTTTAAGTTTCTAAAAGATTTAGAAGTTGTATCGGAGGGATGTTCCACCGAAGGGAGAATAACAGTATTTGGTAGTGGCACACCTAGAGTATCGGCTAGGGCATTATTGAAAAATTTATCATCGGCACTCCACCAAAAAGGATTATTGATAACATTAGTTCCTGTAAGAGCAGCGTTTTTAAGAAAGGCTCGGTAAAATGGAACATCTTGGGAGATTCTATCAATAATAACTGCATATTCACCGCCTTTGTTTTGGATAACCTTGTCAATAGAAACGGCTTCGGCTACAATATCTTTTTCATTTTTTGAATTTACACGGTCAATAAAAGCTTGTGGAAAGGTATCTTCCATTCCAAATAGAATTCCGATTTTCTTCATGTTTGTTTTTGCTTTAATACTTTACTATGTTTTTTATTGGTTTAGCTAAATTTAATTCGGGATAAATAATGAGGAAACATTTCTTTCCAAAGTGGCCAATCGTGTAGTTTGTCCTGTCGGATATCTAACCAATGGTGCATATTTTTTTCAGATAATAATTTGCTCATTTTTAGATTAGCATCAAAACAGATATCCCAATTAGATGTTCCTAATGCAATGTCCATATTCCACAATTGATAGTCATTAAATCCCGGTAGAAAATCATCCGGTGTATGGTAGAAAACAGTATCATTATGAAAGCCATCTAAATAACTTTTGATATTAAAAATACCACTCATACTAAATAAATGGCTCACATAACCGGGATGCCTGAAGGCAAAATTTGCCGCATGAAAACCTCCAAAACTACAACCCGCCATCACTACTTTTCCCGAAGTGGTATTGAAACGTACTTTTTCTACAATTTCATGACAAATCATTTTGTCATACCAATCGTGATTTTCTATACGATGTACAGGGTGAATGTGTTTATTATAAAAACTATCCTTGTCAATACTGTCAGGACAAAATATTTGAATTAATCCTTGTTCAAGATACCATCTGGCAGATTCAATTAATCCCATGTCTTTGTTTTCATAATAACTCCCCATGGAAGTTGGAAACAAGATTACAGGATAACCTGAATGACCAAAGACTAACATTTCAGTGTCTCTATTTAAATTAGGTGAATACCATTTAAAATAATCTTCTTTCATAATAACTTTAATTTGGACAATTATAATGAAATTTATTACACAAAAGAGTCAAGTTAGGAGTGAAACAATGTTTTTAACAAAAACATAATATTCTCTTTGTTATTACTCAATGTTATCCGTTTTTTTTATTTAAATCGATTTTACATTAAGCAATTTCTTAACACAACAACACAAATAAATTGTTGTTTATCCAATGATACTTTGTTCAAATAACTGGACTTGATTTTTTAATCTTTCGATAAGCATATTCATCATACGCTTATTTAAACTTGAAGAGTTTTTGATATAAATTAGATATTCATCGACAGTAAATAAAGCAATCACCATTCCTTTTAATGCATTCCTGAATTTGATGTCTTTTTGAATGGCATTTTCAATAATAGTTAATTTTTTTTCTACACTAAGGGTGTAAAAATCCCTTTTGTATTTGCTAATGTAGTTATGAAAAGAAGCGATGAATAAATCATTTTGCAGTTTTAATATAGGTCTCAAAACCTCATTTTGAAAAATTTCATCCGAAGAAGATTGCGTGCTAACACTCCCGATAGCTTCGCCTCTGAATTCACTTAAAAAACGATCTCTCTGGCTCATCTTTTTTTCTTAAATATAGAAAAAAAATAATCGAAGTAATTTTATTTTAAAGTAAATCTTAGTCAAGAATAAAACATTTAACAACTATAAAAAACTATTAACTGTAAATCAGTTTATTACAAAAAAAAAAACACTAATAGCTATTAGCGGTTTCAGTTTTTATAGTGATGTAGCAATTATTTTGATAAAAGAGGTTCTTTGCAGTATTTTTTTTCTACATAAAAAGTACCAAATGGAATTAGAGAAGCAATTAGAATAATCCCTAAGTCTTTTTGACTCCAATTTTGTTCTTTTTTCAACAAAAGAGCTAAAATAATATAACCAATAAATAAAGCTCCATGCGCATAACCAAAGGGCTTAACAATAGTGTGGTAAAGTTCAGGGTTATTAGGTTTTAGAAAAATCATATTAGCCATTAAAACTAAAAAAGAAATTCCTTCAAGAAGAGCAGTAATTTTAAAAATCTTAAGCATGGATATTATTTTAAATATTTACCCGCAAAAATAATGATTATCATTGATTTTCCGGCTAATTAACCTCAAAGTAATTTACATTTGCAATCATAAAATTTTCATAATGAGCAAAAGGGATTTAAAGAAATATTTGAGCGAACTGGATAAAGAACAACTTCAGGAACAATTGATTGAATTGTATGAAAAATTTACTGCTGTAAAAGAATATTACGATTTTGTTTTTAATCCAAAAGAAGAAAAGCGATTACAGGAAGCTAAATTGAAAATTTCAAATGAATTTTTTCCTATTGGAAAAACCCGAAAAGCTAAAATGCGTCGATCTACAGCTCAAAAAATTATTAAACACTTTATTACGCTGGGTGTAGATCCATATATTACGGCTGACGTAATGTTATATACTATCGAAATAGCACAAACTTTCTCGGCAGAAAATCTTATCAAACAAGAAGCTTTTTATAAAAGTTTGTACAATTCTTTTGAACAAGCGGTTCAATTTTTAATTGCTAACGGTATTTTGAATGAATTTAAGAGTCGGATAAACGCAATTTACAGCGAGATTCTTGAGCAAAAATGGAAAAATAAGAATGATTTTTTACAAATTATCGAGCGATTTAACGAATAAAAAGGTGTAAATCAAATTATTTCAAATTAAGTTAATAATTTAAATTAAATATAACAAGATAACTGTTTTTTAGACGTATTTTTGCAAAAATTCAACAAAAAGCAATGTTCGATAGTACGATAGAAATAGAAAAAGAAGAAAAAAAAGAACTTTATGCCTACCAGCAGGGTGATATTGATGCCATTTTTGAGCGCATCGATAACGGTCCTGAAAGACACCATCTACTGTATCAGTTGCCTACAGGTGGTGGAAAAACAGTAATATTCTCAGAAATCGTACGTCGTTACATTTCAAAACACGATAAAAAAGTAGTTGTATTGACACACCGTATTGAGTTGTGCAAGCAAACTTCTAAGATGTTAAAAGGTTTTGGTGTTAGAAATAAAATTATCAATTCTAAAGTAAAAGATTTACCAGATCAAGATGAGTATTCTTGTTTTGTTGCCATGGTAGAAACCCTTAAAAACCGTATCAATGATGAAAAATTGATATTGGATAATATTGGTTTGGTAATTATTGATGAGGCACATTATAATTCGTTTAGAAAATTATTAAATTCATTTGCCAATGCATTTATATTAGGAGTAACTGCGACACCGTTGAGTTCTAATATTAAATTACCAATGAACCAAAGTTATAATGAATTAATTGTAGGAGACACCATTGGTTCCTTGATTGAAAAAGGCTTTTTGGCAAGAGCTACAACTTATAGTTATGATGTAGGTTTGACTTCATTAAAAGTGGGTATCAACGGAGATTATACGGTAAAGTCTTCAGACGATTTGTATACGAATACCCTGATGCAGGAAAAATTATTACATGCTTACACCGAAAGATCGTTAGGCAAAAAAACCTTGATTTTTAATAATGGTATCAATACATCATTATATGTATATGAAACTTTTAGAGAAGCGGGTTATGCTATTCGCCATTTAGATAACACCAGCAGTAACGAAGAAAGAAAAGAAATTTTACATTGGTTCAAACATACAAAGGATGCAATTCTAACTTCGGTTGGGATTTTGACAACTGGTTTTGACGAACCAACAGTAGAAACCATTATATTAAACCGTGCGACAAAATCATTGACATTGTATTTTCAAATGATTGGTCGTGGTTCTCGTAAATTACCAGGAAAAGACGAATTTACGGTTATTGATTTAGGTAATAATGCTGCTCGTTTCGGACTTTGGAGTGAGCCCGTAAACTGGCAACACATTTTTAAATCACCTGAATTTTATTTGGAGAATTTACGTGATGATGCCGAAATCGAGATGTATTTTAAATACACTATGCCTCCTGAATTAAGAGCTAAATTCAGTAAAACCGAAGATGTAACTTTTGATGTAGATGAAGAGCATAAATTAGCTATTAAGCAAAATTTGCGTTCTAAAGTGGTTTTGGATAAATCTTTGGATCAACACGCTACAATGTGTGTTTACAATACAGAAACTTTGCAGGAAGCTAAATTATTATCTAAGGAATTAGATGATGATATTGAGTGTCGTATTAAGCGTTACGCTAAATGTTTAAGCCAGTGTAGTAAAAACTATCGCGAATGGCTTGTTGAAGATTACAAGAAAAACCTAACCATCCTAATTGGGAAAAAGTATCGTGAGAAAATCATGAACGAACCTGATGAAGATGATGAATAAGCCTAAATAAAAATCTTTTTTAGATAAAAAATAATGTCAAAAACATTCTCAAACATTGGAATTTCAAAAACTTTAGTCCATACCTTAAATGGATTAAAAATTGTTACACCTACAACCATTCAGGAACAAGTAATTCCAATGCTTTTAGCTAATGAAACTGATATTGTAGGACTAGCTAAAACAGGAACAGGAAAAACAGCTGCTTTTGGATTACCAATTTTACAATTAATTGATAGTTCTAAAAAAAATGTACAAGCTGTAATCCTTGTTCCAACAAGAGAATTGGGACATCAGGTTTTTGATAATTTAGAAAATTTTGCACAAGATTTACCTGAAATTTCTATTGCAGCTACTTGTGGAGGAATTCCAATAAAGCCACAAATTGAGCGATTAAAAAATCCTACTCATATTGTAGTTGCAACACCTGGACGTTTAATCGATTTATTACAAAGAAAAGCCATCAGTTTAACCGAAACTCAATTTTTAGTTCTCGATGAAGCTGATGAAATGGTTAGTATTTTAAAGGAAAGCCTAGACGTAATTGTTGCTGAGTTACCTAAAAAACACCGCACATATTTATTTTCGGCTACAATGCCAGGAACAATTAAACAGTTGATTCAAAATTACTTGCACAAAAATGTAGTGCATGTAAGTGCCAACATGGAAACTTCTGGAAATGAACAAATTGATCATCAATACATTGTAGTAGATCCGATTGAAAAACTAGACGTTTTAATGCATTTTTTGAATTCCAGAGAAGGACAACGGGGAATTATCTTTTGCAAAACAAAAGCTGCTGTAAATAAATTGGCTAAAAACCTGGCAATCAATCGTTTTTCTTCAGGTGCATTACATGGTAGTTTAACTCAGGGAATTCGTGACCGCATTATGGATCAATTTCGTGAAGGACATATTAATATTCTAGTCGCAACTGATTTAGCTGCCAGAGGAATAGACGTAAAAGATATCGCTTATGTAGTCAATTATCATTTGCCGGATACTTATGAAAATTATGTACATCGAAGTGGAAGAACCGCTAGAGCAGGGGCAAACGGATTATCATTAACCGTTTTACAAGCTGAAGAAGAAATTGAAATTCCCGATTTTGAAAGAGAATTAGGTATTCAATTCAAACCATTTACAAAACCTTCAGTTGCCAGTATTGAAGACAATAATACCTTACTTTGGGCGAAACAAATTTTCAAAACCAAACCGAATCACGAGGTAGAAGCCGAATTAAAAACAAAAATCAAAACCATTTTTCATCATTTGACCAAGGATGAACTAATTGAAAAAATACTTGCCCATCATTTGTTACAAAATAAAAATCAGGCAGTAGAAAAACCCGAAAAAAAACTAAAACAAAAAAAATAAAAACAAACTCAGCATCTTTTGCTGACTCAGCAAGAGATGTTCTCTAAAAAAGGTACACAAATTATGGAAATCGTAATAATCGGAGGCGGTTTTGCAGGAATGAATCTGGCAAAAGAATTGTTGAATCAAGACGGAGTTCGTGTAACTCTTGTAGACAAAAATAATTATAATTTTTTTCCGCCACTTATTTATCAGGTAGCTACGGCTTATTTAGAGCCATCAAGTATTAGTTATCCTTTTAGAAAATTTTTTGCTGGTAAAAAGAACTTACAATTTCGTTTAGGAGAATTATTGGAAGTAGTGCCAACTGAAAATAAAGTAATCCTAAGCAATGGTGAATTGATTTATGATAAATTAGTTTTTGCAACAGGAGCAGAGACCAGTTATTTTGGAATGGAAAATGTTAAAAAGAATGCCATCCCAATGAAAACTTTGAACGATGCGATTGTAATGCGTAATACGTTGCTTAAAAACTTAGAAAAAGCAGCCATTACTAAAGATATTCGTAAGCGTCGAAAATTGTTAACAATTGTTGTTGCCGGAGGAGGACCTACCGGAGTTGAAATTTCAGGTATGTTTGCTGAAATGCGTAAAAACATTTTGTTAAAAGAATATCCTGAATTAGGAACTACTGCCAGTAATATTTATTTAGTTGATGGTGCTCCAGCTTTGCTGACACCAATGAGTAAAGAATCTCAGGAAGACACTTATAAAGCCATTACTGATTTAGGTGTTATCGTGAAATTGAACAATAATGTGGTTGATTATGTTGATGATACTGTTCATTTTGCCAATGGAGAAACTATTCAAACAAAGAATTTAATTTGGGCTGCCGGAGTTACAGCACGTGAATTTAAAGGATTGCCAACGGATGCATATGGACGTGGAAAACGTTTAAAAACGGATGCTTTCAATAAAATTGAAGCTACTGAAAACATTTACGCTATAGGTGATACTTGTATTCAATTTAATGACGAAGCGTTCCCTCATGGACATCCGCAAGTAGCTCAGGTTGCAATCCAACAAGGAATTAACTTGGCTAAAAACATTAAATTAGCTATGCAGCAAAAAGCTTTAGTTCCTTTTAAATATGTTGATAAAGGTTCGATGGCTATCATTGGAAAGGCAAAAGCTGTGGTTGATTTACCAAAACCTAAAATGCATTTTAAAGGTACTTTTGCTTGGCTTATTTGGTTATTCATTCACTTAATTTCATTAATAACTTACCGAAATAAAGTTAGAACGTTTTACAACTGGATGATTGCTTATTTCTCTAAAGATAATTCTTTAAGAATGATTATCAGACCAGATAAAAAAGTTAAAACGGAAGATATTGTAAAATAATTTTTTCTATAGACTTAAAGAAACCGATGCAGAGATGTGTCGGTTTTTTTGTGCGATTTTTCTAAATAAGAAATAGATTACTTTGAATAAAGTTGTTATATTTGAAAAAAAAAGTAATTAACCATAAAAATAGGCTCTAATGAAAGATGAACAAATTCCCGAAACAATTCCCGGAATTGACAATAATATTTATGCTGGATTTTTTGTTAGATTTGGTTCATTGCTTTTGGACGCAATAATTATGCTACCTTTAATTTATATAATTTTCTATATAAATGGACTCTCTATAAACATGTATTTTTATACAATAATCCCAAATTTATTATTTGGAATTTGGTATAATATATATCTACCTAAAAGATATGGAGGAACGCCAGGTAAATTAATAGCAGGTATCAAAATCATAAAAATTAACGGAAAACCTATAGCTTGGAAAGAAGCGATTTTAAGGCATTCTGTTTCATTACTATTAACATTTTTTAGTATTGTAACAATGATAATGTGTTTGCTAAAAGCTGATGAAACTGTTTTTGAAAGCCTTGATTGGCTAAAAAAAGCGGGATATTTAATGTCACTTGAACCAGTTCCTTTTAAGATACATGTTTGGGTAAGCAATATTTGGATTTATAGTGAATTTTTTATTTTACTTACAAATAAAAGAAAAAGAGCAGCACATGACTTTATTGCAGGAACAGTTGTCGTCAGAAGTATTTATGTTAGTAAAATAAACGAAATTATGTTTCCAGATAATAATGACAAGATTTAAGGTGTCCAATTTTAAAATACATATTTTTAAAAATCCTAAATAAAGGAGGCAAAAAACTTAAATATTAATCAAATAGCTCTCTTTATAGATTTTTTGATACACATCTTTGCTGAACATATACAATTGGGAAGGTTTTTTGGAAACACCGGTTTGTTTTTCGTCTAGTGCGATAATGTATTTTTTAGTAATTAATTTTCTTCTGAAATTTCTGTTATCAATCTCCACACCTAAAATAGCTTCATAAGTATCCTGTAAATCTTTAATGGTAAACTTATCAGCTAATAATTCAAAAACTATTGGTTTAGACAAGGCATCTTCTTTTAAATCGGTATAGGCTTCAGCAATAATTTTTTTATGGTCAAAACCAAGCTCCGGTAGTTGGTTAATGGGAAACCATTGCGGATTGTATTTGTTTTTTATTTGAACAACATCAGTAGGTAATAAAATATAATAGCCTATTGTAATAGTTCTTTCGCTAAAATGTTGATTTTGAGCCCAAATAATGTCTTTTTCGTTTTTTAAACGATTTGGATCCCCAAAAACCTTAAACTGCTTTTTGTACAACTGCTCTAAACCAGTCAGTTCTTTTAAAACTCTATTAGCTGTTTCATCTACTGATTCGTTTTCGTAGGTATGAAAACCTTTTAAAACATAATCATTTACCGAAGGAACTTCCGAATCATCAAATTTTAAAAACCGTTCAATAAGCAAAACATTTAATGATTTTGTGTTCTTGTCAAATCCAAAAATGACACAGTCAACAGAGATATTAGGAATTATTTCGGTTTGAAAATTTGCGTTGCTACTCATTCGTATCAGATATCAATCAGTTTAGTAATTGTACAAATTTAAAGATAAAATTTTAATTATAACTTCTGTATTTTTCTTTTGAAATCCATATTAAACGTAATTATAACATTAAATAATTATTTCTTAATATTTCTACAAAAAGATTAATATAATAACTCTTAAATCTGTAATATATGGCTTATAATATTGTTTAATATGAAAAAATAAAGATGTTTTTTTGTTTTGTATGAAAATAAAATTATACATTTGAAAAATAATAGTCAATATGACGTTTAATAAGTTTTCATTCTAAAACCAAAAAAAAAGCATGAAAGAAATTAAGGGCATCAAATCAAAAAACATTTTTTGGATGATGGTTATAGGTAGTATGATGATGAAAGTGAATGCGCAGGTAGTAATTACTAATACTAATTTTTCACTTGGAACTACAGGTCGAATAGGAGCTGGACTTTCACCAAATGGGGAAGGAAATATGTGGAAACCTTTAAATCTTTCAGGACAAGGTTCCTTGGGCGGTCGAATGGAACAAACGGATTATATAGATTTATTACCAGCTATTCATTTTACTCCAAAAAAAATTGGAGCTGATAGTACAAATGCTACTTTTCAAGTACGATTAGGAATGTATGCTGCTAACGGACAATTTGTTGGCAATGTTAGCAGTCGCTCTAATAACGGACTGACTTTTATTCTGCCGGAAGCTTATGTAGAAGCAACTAATATTCTGGGAAGCAAATGGTCAGCTTGGGCAGGTTCCCGTTTTCGCAGGTATGATGATATTCACATTAGCGATTATTTTTATTTTGACGACCATTCGTCACAGGGATTTGGAGTCAAATATAAAAATACCGAATTAACAATGTTAATGCCTGCATCTGCCGATTCTACAAATGTGTATCCTTATAATTACCAAATAACAGTTTCAGGAGCTACTAATCCTGCAATTCGTCAACGAATGGTTTGGATTGGAGAACAAAGTATTCATTTGCAAAACAAAGGGACAATCAAACTTCTAGGAGAATTTCATTATGTTTCTAAAAATTCTGCTGAAGCTTCTAAAAACTTTCCGTCCGATAAAGGCTGGGTAGTTGGAATCAAATACAACAATCCTTTCAAAACCGCTAAACCTGGTTCATTTAATCAAATTTCTGCCCGATTGGGTAGTGGTATTGCAAATGGTGGAGACAATGGGAACACTTATACTTGGGCAACTTATGGCGCACCGGATGAAAATGGAAAATATACTAAAGCCTATTCCTTTACAGCAGTAGAACACTTTTTGATAAATTTATCTAACAAATTTAGTATCAATGGTTACGCTGTTTTTACGAAGAGTAAAGGTGGTTCGGAAAGTAATAATACCGACGAATATTTTAATGGAAACCAACTTTATAATAGAAAAACCGATTTTGTGGTTGGAGTGCGCAACTTTTTTTATGTGACCAATTGGTTTCACCTAATTCAGGAAGTACATTATGCTACTAGAAAAGATGGAGATAATCCAGAAGCCAGTATGTGGAAATTTTCATTAGCACCTACCATTGTCCCATTGGGCAACAGAGATCCTTGGAGTCGTCCACATATACGCTTAGTTGCAACCGTTGCCCGATACAATGATTACGCTCGAGATCATAATTATTCACCGTTTTTACAAATCAATCAAAAACGCTGGGGATCTTACATTGGAGTTAAAACAGAATGGTGGCTTTTTTAATCCTTAAATTACTTATTATAAAAACATTAAATAATCTAATTTAAATTTATTTCTTAATTATAAACAACAAACAATATGCCTATTTTTGGAACATCTATATTATCATTTATGCCTTTCTGGACAGCCGAAGGAGGAGCATTTGCAATCAAAAAAACCGCTGAGTACGGATTTGATATGCTCGAAATCAATTTGCCGCATTCTTTTGATTTTGATGCCAAAAAAGTTAAAAAACAATTGGACGAAAAAGGCATTATGGGACGTTGTGGATATAATTTACCTAAAGATTGTCACATTCCATTATACCCGGAAAAAGCAACAATAGCAATCAAAAAAGCATTAGATATTGTAGCCGAAATGGACGGTGATTTTTTAGGAGGAGTACTGCATTCGGCAATTGGAACATTTACCGGAAATCCTTGCTCAAAAAAAGAAAAACAAATTGTAGAAGAAGTACTTCAGGAAGTGACTTTATATGCGTTGCAACAAAATATTACAATTGCTATCGAACCCATAAACCGTTACGAAAGTTATGTTTACACATCGACATCGGAAGTTTTAGATACAATTGAAAAAATCGGAAATCCAAATTTAGGATTGCATCTGGATACTTTTCATATGAATATCGAAGAAAATGATTTTTACAATCCGGTGATTCGTGCTGGGCGTAATCTAAAGCACATTCATATTACAGAATCAGATCGTGGAATGACAGGAGAAGGAAATGTACATTGGGATGATTTTTTTAAAGCTTTAGCCGAAATTGATTATCAGGGGCCGTTAGTTTTAGAGAATTTTTCTTCTCAAATTAGCGAATTAGTTGGTCCAACATCTTTATGGAGACCTTCCAAATATACTTCAGAAGCATTAGCTAAAGGAAGCTTAAAATTTATGAAAGAAATGGTTAACAAACATTATACAAACAATTTACATAATACATTATCACACACAAAATAAGAAACTATGGAGACAAAATTAAAAGCAGTTTGTTTTGGAGAAATCCTTTTTGATGTATTTCTGGAACACAAAAAAATTGGCGGAGCTCCGCTTAATGTTGCCACAAGATTAAATGCCCTTGGTGGAGAAGTGGCAATGATAAGTGCAGTAGGGGATGATACTAATGGTGAAAAACTAACGATATACCTTAATGATTTAGGAATTAATACTGACGGAATTGCGATAAAAGACAATTATCCAACAGGAATTGTAAATGTAATTTTGAACGAAAAAGGTAACGCTTCATACGATATTCATTATCCATCAGCTTGGGATAAAATTGAAAATTCATCTATAAATACTACTATTGTTGAAAATGCCGATTTTTTAGTTTACGGAAGTTTAGCCTGTAGAGATACCGTTTCTAAAAAAACACTCGCCGAATTATTAGCTGTAGCAAAATACAAAATATTCGATGTCAATTTAAGAGTGCCGCATTATACCAAGAATAATATTCTGGATTTATTACATGCCGCCGATTTCATCAAATTCAACGATGAAGAACTTTATGAAATATGTGAAGGTTTGGGTTCTGAAATAAAATCATTGGAACAAAATATCATTTTTATTGCCGAGAAAACAAATACTGATACTGTTTGTGTGACTTTGGGAGCTCATGGCGCTATTTTGTATTACAACAAAAAATTCTACCGCAATTCTGGATTCAAAGTAAATGTTGTTGATACCGTAGGTTCAGGAGATTCTTTTTTAGCGGCTTTAATCACGCAACTACTTTGCGGAAATAATCCGCAGGATGCCATCAATTTTGCTAGTGCAATAGGAGCAATTGTAGCTCAACACGAAGGAGCAAATCCGTTAATTTCTGCAACAGAAATCAAAGAATTCTTAGACGGTTTTGAACAACAAAAAAAGAGATTCAGAAAAACATTTTAACCAATAATCTAAAAACCAACAAAATGATGTCTATTGAAAAAACAACTGTCATCGAAGATGAAAAACACTTACAGAAATTAATAGAAACTGTCCAATTAGATGCTACAGAAAGCAAACAATCCTCAGTAAAAAAAATAGCGGTGGTAAGCAAAGAATACGCTTTTCAGTTCGTTATTATTACGACCTTATTTGCTCTTTGGGGAATTGCCAATGATTTAACCACGCCAATGGTCTCGACTTTTAAGAAAGTAATGCCAGAATTATCCAATACACAGGCTTCTTTAGTTCAATTTGCTTTCTATTTTGGCTATTTTTTTATGGCTTTACCGGCAGCTTTGTTTATTAGAAAATACAGTTACAAATCCGGAATTATTTTAGGGCTTCTTTTATATGCTACTGGTACATTTTTATTTTATCCGGCGGCGCATTATCAAAGTTATACATTTTTCCTTTTTTCGTTATGGATTATCACCTGTGGATTAGCGTTTTTAGAAACAACATCCAATCCTTTGATTCTGTTTTTAGGTCATAAAAAAACAGCAACTCAACGATTAAATTTTGCCCAGGCGTTTAATCCAGTTGGTGCAATTACAGGATTAGTAATGGCGCAATTCTTAGTTATTAAAGAGATTAAATCTGATGATTATTCCCCTGAAGCTTTTAAAGCTTTAACATCAAATGAATTAGCTGCAATCAGAGAAAACGATTTAGAAGTTATTAGTATTCCTTATATTGGATTAGGACTTTTTGTTCTGGCAATTTTAATTCTTATTTGTTTTACTAAAATGCCAAAAACGCCACAAGAAGACAAAATGTCTATCAGTGAATCTTTCAAAAAACTTTTTGCCAATAAAAATTACAAATACGGTGTAATTGCTCAAGCTTTTTATGTGGGAGCGCAAATTATGTGTTGGACTTTTATTTTTCAATATGTTGATAATATCAATAAAACCTTTGGTTTAGAACTTACGGCAACTTATTACAATATTGCTGCAATGCTATTGTTTTTATTAGGAAGATGGGTTGGAACAGCCATTATGAAAAACACCAATCCTTCTAAAATACTGATGCTATTTGGAATTGGAGGTGTGATTTGTGCAGCCGGAGCTATTGTATTACAGGGAATGCCGGGATTAATTTCACTTATTTGTATATCAATTTTTATGTCGATTATGTTTCCAACCATTTACGGAATTGCCTTAAAAGATATGGGCGACGAAGCTAAAATTGGATCAGCTGGATTGGTTATGGCAATTGTTGGCGGTGCTTTAATGCCTGTTTTACAAGGAAGTATTTTAGACTTGGGCGGCTCAGGATTTTCAGATATTAAATTTTTCGGATTTATTACAGAGGTGAATTTCTCATTTATTTTGCCGCTAATTTGTTTAGCTGTTGTAAGTTGGTACGGAAAAATGACTTATAAGACGATCTAATAAAAAAAATTATTTTGTTGAAAACCGATCTGAATCTCTGATTTGGATCGGTTTTTTTCATTACAAACAACAGAAAAATTTTTATTGATCAAAAAAAATCATAAACACTAATCAATGACAAACAATAAAAATCATGGTATATACGGCTTATTTAGCAATATTACTTTTGAATTATAATTTATATTATGTAAAATACAAAATAGCATTTAATAAAAAAACAAGAAATTTAATAACATAAATCAAATTGTAAAGTTCTACTATTGTAATGAATGATTAAAATAAATATTACAAAAAACATTTTTGTAAAACAACAACTTTAAACCAAAATGGAATTTATTTTAACTCATTTATTTATTAATTTTACGCAACTAATTTTTCGGAACAAATGAATATAATTGCAGGACAAATCGCAGAATTTTTAAAAAATCATGCTCCTTTTAATCAGCTTAGAAGTGATGAATTAGCTGAAATAGCCAGTAATATTCGTGTAGTCAATTTAGAAAAAAAACAAACATTATTTAAAACCAATGATGCATTACATGATTCATTTTATGTGGTAGCTTCCGGAGTGGTTAATATTTCTGTGATTGTTGATGCTGAGGAAAATATTATCGATAAATGTCATGAAGGAAGTATTTTTGGTTTACGTCCATTTTTTGCTAAAAACAATTATAAAGTAACCGCTAAAGCCCGTGAAGATAGTTTAGTTTATGCTATTCCAATTTCGGTTTTTAAACCATTATTAGCTAATAATGCGGAGGTTTTGAATTTTCTTTTAGAAAATTTCGCCAGTAATTTACCGGAAGACCGTTCATCTAAAGGTAATTTAGTTTCTGATAGTGGTTTTTATTCTGAAAAACAATCCGAAGCGCAATTTTTTCAGACATTAGCCTATAACACCACTCCCCTTTTAGCAACTTCTGATAATACGGCTCAGGAAGTAGCACAAATGATGGCTGAATCTTTAAAGAATAATGTGATTATTTTTGAAAAAAACGGACCAATTGGAATTGTAACTCATGCTGATTTGGCTTCAAAAATTGCAACCGGACGTTACCCAATTAATATACCGGTAAGCAATATTATGTCGTCGCCTGTCGTTACTGTTTTGGAGAATGTTTCCTTAGCCGAAGCACAGTTATTAATGTTAAAAAATAATGTCACGCATCTTTGCGTAACTATTGACGGAACAGATAAATCAACCATAAAAGGAGTTATTTCTGAACATGATTTGATTGCAGCTCAGGCTAGTAATCCTGGCGTTTTGATTAAAGAAATTAAACGTTCCTTGTCATCTAATGAGTTGAAAGAAATTCGTAAGCGTTTAACCAATTTGATTCAGTCATCGATTCAAAAAAACATTCCGTTAACGCATATTACGAATATCGCCAGCGAAATTAATTTTGCTATTTTGAAACGTGCTGTCGAATTGTCTATTTTAGATTTAGGCTCACCTCCTGCTCGTTATGCTTGGTTAAGTATTGGTAGTCAGGGACGTAAAGAACAACTGTTATTAACAGATCAGGATAGCTTTTTGGTGTTTGAAGATGTTCCGCAAAACAAATATATTGAGGTAAAAGATTACTTCTTAAAATTAGGAAAAAAGACAACTGCTACCTTAGAAAAAATCGGATATGAATTATGCCCGTACGGACACATGGGAAGCAATATGATGTGGTGTAAGTCATTGAGTGACTGGATTAAACAGTACAACAACTGGATGAATGCGACAAGAGAAAATACAGATAATTTAAGCGGTATTTTCTTTGATTATGAATTGGTAATTGGAGAGCAAAAAATTGAAACAGCCATAAACAATATCATTTATGAAAATGCAATTAACAACACATTGTTTTTTGATTTTTTAGGTAATGAAGCGTTGAGAAAAAATGCTGCTTTGAGTTTTTTCAAAAAATTTATAGTTGAAGAAGAAGGGATTCATAAAGATAAATTCGATATTAAAACTCGTGCATTGATGCCACTTATTGACGGAGCCCGACTTTTAATTTTAAGTTATGATATCAAAGGGATTAACAATACCTATACCCGATTCAAACAATTGGCTATTGCTGATCCGAAACATTCAGAAATTTATTTGAATTGTGCCGAAGCTTATTTGTTTTTGACAAGGATAAGAACTTTAGAAGGTTTAAAAAACGAAAATTCCGGGCAATATATTAACCTTGAAGAACTGTCAAAAATTGACAGAGAAAAACTTAAAAATGCGCTAATTCCTATGAAAGAATTAGAAGAATTAATTAAAGATAACTTTCAATTGACCCAATTCTCATAAACTTATGTTAGACTGGTTAAAACATATCAACAAAGAACATCCAGAATTTTGGAAAGAATATACAGCTAAATTTTCCAAAAAGTCAAAGCGCTATGTTATATTATCTACTAAAGCTACAGGAGATTCTATTGAAAAAGATGTAATAACTTTTATTAGTGCCTTTGCAGTA
This sequence comes from Flavobacterium flavipallidum, assembly GCF_038289905.1. NCBI lineage: Bacteria > Pseudomonadati > Bacteroidota > Flavobacteriia > Flavobacteriales > Flavobacteriaceae > Flavobacterium > Flavobacterium flavipallidum. Next base: position 111,984 of record NZ_JBBYHU010000005.1, read on the forward strand.
GAAAATGACACTATTATGATTAAAGATAGTTTTGAAACTATTTTATTGCAGTATCGCTTTTTACATGATAATCGCCTTTCAAATGAATACATTATTGAAAGCCGATTGCTAAAACTATCAGAACCTGAAGCTTTAAAATCTTTTGTAGAATATTTAGGAAACGGAATTATCGTGGGACATCAAATTGAAAAAGATGTTGCTATGATCAATGCCACTTTGGAACGAATGGATTGTGGCAAATTACGTAATGAAGCTTTAGATATTGATATCATGCATCGAAAGTTACATGAAATCACAGAAGACAAAGAATTTTCACTCGACGAGCTATCTGATTTCTATAAAATTCAAAAGATTGAAGGTGATTCAGCAACTGAAGAAGCTTATAAAATTGCCTTACTCTTTTTAAAATTAAAATTAAAATTAGGATTAAAATAAAAAAAACTGCTTCAAATTTTGAAGCAGTTTTTTTATTATCTATTTTCTTTCATTTTGAATCTCTTCAATAATTTCAGGATTTAACAAAGTAGTTGTATCTCCATAATCTGTGAAATTACCTTCTGCAATTTTTCTCAAAATACGTCGCATAATTTTACCGGAGCGAGTTTTAGGTAAACCAGAAACAAACTGAATTTTATCAATTTTAGCAATTGGACCTACGTGATCCGTGATGTATTGATTAATTTCAATGAATAAATTCTCTTTTTTTCTAACTTCACCTGTTTCTTTTAAAATAACATAACCATATAAAGCATTTCCTTTAACATCATGCGGAAATCCTACCACAGCACTTTCGGCTACTGCTGGATGCTCATTGATAGCATCTTCAATTGGTGCTGTTCCTAAATTATGGCCTGATACAATAATAACATCATCTACTCTACCTGTAATTCGGTAATAGCCTACTTCATCACGTAAAGCGCCGTCTCCTGTAAAAAATTTACCTGGATATTTAGAAAAGTAAGTGTCTTTATAACGCTGGTGATCATTCCAAATCGTCCTAGCCATACCTGGCCAAGGGAATTTAATACATAAACTACCTACTACTTGATTACCTTCGATTTCATTACGCTTTTCATCCATCAAAACAGCTTGAATTCCTGGTAAAGGAAAAGTTGCATAGGTTGGTTTAGTTGGCGTAATAAATGCTAAAGGTGAAATCATAATTCCTCCGGTTTCAGTTTGCCACCAAGTATCAACTATTGGACATCTCTTCCCTCCTACGTGATCATTATACCAGTGCCAAGCTTCTTCATTAATTGGCTCACCAACAGAACCAATTACTTTTAAACTTTTAAATGGGAATTTTTGAACATATTCTAATTTTTCTTTTGCTAAAGCCCTAATAGCTGTTGGAGCTGTATAAAATTGGCTCACGCGGTGCTTTTCGATGACTTCCCAAAAACGACTGAAATCAGGATATGAAGGTACTCCTTCAAAAATTACGGTAGTTGCACCATTCAATAAAGGACCATATAAAATATACGAATGTCCTGTGATCCATCCGATGTCGGCTGTACACCAATGGATATCATTTTCTTCGTAACTAAATACATTTTTAAAAGTATAGGCTGTAAAAACCATATAACCAGCTGTGGTATGAACCATTCCTTTTGGTTTTCCGGTTGAGCCTGAGGTATACAAAATGAACAGAGGATCTTCAGCATCCATGATTTCGGCCACACAGTTATCAGAAGCTTCATCTAATAGTGGCTGTAACCAAATATCACGTCCTTCTTTCATACTTACAGCAGTATTAGTTCTTTTTACAACCATTACTGTACTTACTGACGGACATTGTTGTAAAGCTTCATCAACAATCTCTTTTAGTTCAATAGTCTTGTTACCTCTATAACCTCCATCAGAAGTAATCACCATTTTACTTTCGCTATCATTAATTCTTGTAGACAATGCCTTAGCGGAAAAACCAGCAAAAACAACCGAATGTATAGCTCCAATTCTGGCACATGCTAAAATGGATACTGCTAATTCAGGAATCATTGGTAAATAAATACATACACGATCTCCTTTTTTTATGCCTTGTTCACGTAGTACATTAGCCATTTTACACACTCTTTGGTGTAATTCATTGTACGTTATATGTAATGCTTCTTCTTCGGGATTATTAGGTTCAAAGATGATAGCAGTTTTTTCTCCCCTTTTATTAAGATGCCTGTCAATACAGTTTTTAACAATATTTAATTTGGCTCCGGCAAACCACTGAACTTCAGCCTCTGCCATATCAAATTCTACTACTTTATCCCAAGGTTGATACCATGTGAAATTTTCCTCAGCTATTTTTCCCCAAAATTTTCTAGGTTCACGAATAGACTTATTGTAATGTTTGAAATATTGTTCTAAATTATCAACTTTATAGTAACTCATCCTTTGCTTATATTTTTTTATAAATATATTAAATATCTATGTATTCTTATTAATAAAATAAATCATAAATCAACGCAATTTAATCAAAATAATGAAATGTAATATTAATATAAATGCAAATTATTAAAAAAATAACCAAATAACAGCTTTTTTGCTCAAACCCAAAACTTTAGAAAATCGCTACTCATTCTGACTTAGTAACCTAATTCTTTCTATTTTTCAACTAAAGAATTATTGTATAAACTACACTAATAAAGAAAAAATTTTATCACAATAATATAACGGAGCTGTACTAAATTCTTGATTAAATACCTTTATAAGGTAAGAAGATATAATTCAATTGATAAAAATTTTAGTTTATATATTGTTATGCTAACCATTTTAACAAACAAAAAAGGCGAAGTAAATTAATACCTCGCCTTCCTGAATTAACTATAATTGTAACTAATTATACAATTTTTTTCATTGCTGTCATAGACTCTCTCAACCAAGCTCCAACTTCTTCAACAGGGTGGTTACGGATGATTGAGTTAACATCGATTAATTCTTTGTTATCCACACCGTTGCTTCCGTCATTGAATGGACGACCAACTAAGTTAGATGGTGCATTTTTAACATAATCAGCGATTAATGGTTTACAAGCGTGATCGAATAAGTAACATCCGTACTCAGCTGTATCAGAGATTACACGGTTCATTTCGAACAATTTCTTTCTTGCAATTGTGTTAGCAATAAGTGGAGTTTCGTGTAATGACTCGTAGTAAGCAGATTCTTCAATGATTCCCGAATCAGTCATAGCTTCGAAAGCCAATTCAACTCCGGCTTTCACCATTGCAACCATTAAAGTTCCGTTGTCATAATATTCTTGCTCAGAGATTTCAACATCTGCAGCAGGCGTTTTCTCGAAATTTGTTTCAGCAGTAGCAGCTCTCCAGGTTAATAAGTTTTTATCGTCATTAGCCCAGTCTTCCATCATTGTTTTAGAGAAGTGACCAGAGATAATGTCATCCATATGTTTTTGGAATAATGGACGCATGATGTCTTTTAATTCTTCAGCAGCATTGAAAGCAGCAATTTTAGCAGGATTAGATAAACGATCCATCATGTTAGTAATACCACCGTGTTTCAATCCTTCAGTAATAGTTTCCCAACCGTATTGGATTAATTTAGAAGCATATCCTGGCTCAACACCTTCAGCTACCATTTTGTCGAAACATAAAATAGAACCAGTTTGTAACAAACCACAAAGGATAGTTTGCTCACCCATTAAATCTGATTTTACTTCAGCTACAAAAGAAGAACGTAAAACACCAGCTCTGTGACCTCCTGTAGCAACAGCATAAGCTTTAGCTTGATCTAAACCTACTCCGTTTGGATCATTCTCAGGGTGAACAGCAATTAATGTAGGTACACCAAATCCTCTTTTGTACTCTTCACGTACTTCAGATCCTGGACATTTAGGCGCACACATAATAACTGTTAAGTCTTTACGAATTTGCATTCCTTCTTCAACAATATTAAAACCATGAGAGTAAGCTAAAGTAGCTCCTTGTTTCATTAATGGCATGATTGCAGTAACTACAGCCGTGTGTTGTTTATCCGGAGTAAGGTTACATACTAAATCAGCTGTTGGAATTAATTCTTCATAAGTTCCCACATTGAAACCATTATCAGCAGCGTTCATGAAAGAAGCTCTTTTTTGAGCAATAGCTTCTGCACGTAAAGCATAAGAAATATCTAAACCTGAATCTCTCATGTTTAAACCTTGGTTCAAACCTTGAGCACCACAACCAACGATAACTACTTTTTTACCTTTTAAGGCTTCGATTCCGTTAGCAAATTCTGATTGATCCATGAATTCGCAAACGCCTAATTGTTCTAATTGTAATCTAAGTGGTAATGAATTGAAATAATTTGCCATTTTTTAATATTTAATTTATGATTTTAATTCTTCTAATAATAAACTTGTTACTTCCATTTTTTCTTTTGAAACAGAAATTCTTCCTGAACGTACAAACTGCATGATTCCAAATGGTTTTAATTTAGCATACATTTCCTCGATTTCAGAACGTCTTCCTACTTTTGATATAACAAAAAAGTCTCTCGATACAGTAACAATTTCAGAGTGACTTTCTTTGATGATATTTTGAATTTGTCTTTCGTCAAATAGCAAATTGGAAGCAATTTTAAACAAAGCACTTTCCATATAGATAGTCTCTTCATCTACATGATAAAAAGCTTTAATAACCTCAATTTGTTTTTCAATTTGTCCAACAATATTGCGTACCCATTTTTCAGTTGTATCTACTACAATTACAAATCTCGAAACATTTTCAATTTCAGATTCAGATACATTTAAACTTAAAATATTGATATGACGTTTTAAGAATATCACAGATATTCTGTTTAATAAACCAACGTTATTTTCTGTATAAACAGATATAGTAAATGTTTTATTTTCTTCCATAATATTAACTTAATCGAATGTCAGAAACCGAAGCTCCTGTTGGAATCATTGGGAATACATTGTTTTCTTTCTCTACCATAACTTCAAGGAAGTAAGCATCTTCAGAAGCAAGCATTTCAGCAATTGCTTCATCTAATTCTTCTCTTTTCGTTACTTTACGAGCTTTGATATAATAACCTTCGGCAATTGCACAGAAGTTTGGATTAATCATTACTGTTGATGCATAACGGTAATCAAAGAATAATTCCTGCCATTGTCTTACCATTCCAAGGAATTCATTGTTCAATACCACAATTTTGACTGGAACTTTAGTTTGATGGATTGTTCCTAACTCCTGAATGTTCATTTGGAAACCACCATCACCAATAATTGCAACCACTTCGCGATCCGGTCTTCCCATTTTAGCACCAATAGCCGCCGGTAAAGCAAATCCCATGGTTCCTAAACCTCCCGAAGTTACATTACTCTTAGTTTGATTGAATTTAGCATAACGACAAGTAAACATTTGATGTTGACCTACGTCTGAAACCATAATAGCATCTCCATTTGAATGCTTGTTAATCATTTCGATAGTTTCTCCCATAGAAATCCCTTTTCCTTCTGATGGTGCTAACTCTTCATTGATAACAGCTTCTAATTCGATGTCGTATTTCTTTTTGAATTCATTATGCCATTCTTCATGTGAATTTTTTTCAATTAAAGGCAATAAAGCAGTTAATGCTTCTTTCAAATCAGCTAATACAGCGACATCTGTTTTTACGTTTTTATCAATTTCTGCAGAATCGATTTCAAAATGAATAACTTTAGCTTGTTTAGCATAAGTTGCTAAATTACCAGTAACACGGTCATCAAAACGCATTCCTAAAGCAATTAAAACATCACATTCGTTAGTTAAAATATTAGGACCGTAATTTCCATGCATTCCAACCATTCCAACATTCAACTCATGATCTGTTGGCAAAGCAGATAAACCTAAAATAGTCCATGCTGCAGGAATTCCTGATTTTTCAATTAAAGCTTTTAATTCTTCTTCTGCTTTACTCAAAATAACCCCCTGACCAAAAACAATCATTGGTTTTTTAGCCTTATTCATTAATTCAGCAGCTTCTTTAACCTTATCCATTTTCAGGACAGGCTTAGGATGGTAACTTCTGATGTCAGAACATTTTTTGTAACTAAAATCTAAAGTGTCAAATTGAGCATTTTTAGTAATATCTACCAATACCGGTCCCGGACGTCCTGAACGTGCAATATAAAATGCTTTTGCCATAATTTCAGGAATTTCATCAGCCTCAGTGATTTGATAATTCCATTTTGTTACCGGAGTTGAAATTCCGATAATATCTGTTTCCTGAAAAGCGTCAGAACCTAACAAATGTTTACCTACCTGACCTGTAATACATACCATTGGTGTAGAGTCAATTTGCGCATCAGCAATACCTGTAACCAAGTTTGTTGCTCCTGGTCCTGAAGTTGCAATAGCCACACCTACTTTCCCTGTAGCTCTGGCAAACCCCTGAGCAGCGTGTGCAGCTCCTTGTTCGTGACGCACCAATACGTGGTGTAACTGATCTTGAAATTTATATAATTCATCATAAACCGGCATAATAGCTCCACCTGGATAACCATAAACCAAATCTACGCCTTCGGCTAATAAGCATCTGATAACTGCTTCTGCTCCTGATATTTTCATTCTTTTTTTATTTATATTTTGACAATTTTTTAAAATCAAATTGTCTGTTATTTATCTGTTACGCAACCTTTAGAGGCGCTTGAAACTGATTTTGCATATTTTAATAAAACTCCTTTTGAAGCTTTTAATGGTGGTTGAACCCAATTTGCTTTTCTCTTAGCAAATTCTTCTTCAGAGATTTTTAAATCGATGGTGTTTTTAACTGCATCAATTGTAATCACATCTCCATTCTCAACTAAGGCAATCGCCCCTCCATCATAAGCCTCTGGTGTAACGTGTCCAACCACGAAGCCATGTGAACCACCGGAGAATCTACCATCTGTAATCAAAGCAACGCTATTTCCTAATCCTGCTCCAATAATAGCCGAAGTTGGTTTTAGCATTTCTGGCATCCCCGGACCACCTTTTGGTCCACAATACCTGATGACGACTACATTACCTGGCTGAACCATTCCTTTGGCAATTCCTGGAATAACTTCGAATTCACTTTCAAAAACTACTGCAGTTCCTTCAAAAAATTCTCCTTCTTTTCCACTAATTTTTGCTACACAACCTTCAGAAGCCAGATTTCCGTATAAAACCTGAATGTTTCCTGTAGGTTTTAAAGCTTTGTGAATTTCATAAATCACTTCCTGACCGTCTTGTAAATCTGGAACTGATTCTAAATTTTCGGCTAATGTTTTTCCTGTTACAGTTAAACAATCACCATGAAGATAACCTTCTTTTAGTAAATATTTCATCACAGCCGGAACACCTCCTACTGCATATAAATCTTCCATCATGTATTTACCACTTGGCTTTAAATCAGCCAAAACCGGTGTTTTATCGTTGATAGCCTGAAAATCATCTAAGGTAATTTCAACATCTACTGAATGTGCCATAGCAATTAAGTGCATCACCGCATTCGTTGAACCTCCTAAAACAGCAACTATTGTAATTGCATTTTCAAAAGCCTTACGAGTCATGATATCTCTTGGCTTAATATCTTTTTCAAGTAATACTCTAATTGCTTTTCCTGCTTCAGCACATTCCTGTTTTTTTTCGGGACTTAATGCAGGATTAGATGAACTATAAGGTAAACTCATCCCTAAAGCTTCAATTGCCGAAGCCATCGTATTAGCCGTATACATTCCGCCACAAGCACCCGCTCCTGGACAAGAATTTTGAATTACTCCTTTAAAATCTTCAGGAGTAATGGTGTTATTTAATTTTTTTCCTAAAGCTTCAAAAGCAGAAACAATATTTAAAGATTCACCTTTCCATTTTCCGGAATGAATGGTTCCACCATACACCATAATAGCAGGACGATTTACTCTACCCATTGCCATTACTGCTCCAGGCATATTTTTGTCGCATCCTGGAATTGCTATCATACTATCATACCACTGCGCTCCCATTACAGTTTCAATAGAATCTGCAATTACATCACGAGACACTAATGAAAAACGCATTCCGTCAGTTCCATTAGAAATTCCGTCACTTACACCAATAGTATTGAATATTAAACCAACTAAATCAGCATCCCAAACTCCTTGTTTTACATCTTTAGCTAGGTCGTTCAAGTGCATATTACAAGTATTACCTTCGTAACCCATACTTACAATACCTACTTGTGCTTTTTTTAAATCTTCTTCATTCAAACCAATTCCATACAACATTGCTTGCGCTGCCGGCTGAGTCTGATCCTGAGTGATCGTTTTGCTGTATTTATTCAATTCCATTTAACTAATGTTTTATATATTTAATATAAATCCAAAAAAAAACTCCCAATTTATGGGAGTTATATAATATTAATTTTCAATTATATTAATAGCTTCCCTTATGCGTTTGTTTTTACAACAACGACATTAATGACAGAAACTAATACGATTGAATTTTTCATTTTTTTATTTTGATGGAACAAAAGTATAAAAACCTTTATATTTAAAAAAATAAAAAATGAAATTTTACGAATTTCTTATCATTAATTTTAATTATCTGTCAAAATAGTATTTATACTATTGTTGACTGTCCTAAATGTACATTATCATTATTAAAATACATTAGGTCATCTTTGTTTAAAATAAAATTCGAAATAAACTCCCCTACTTCATTAGTCCCAAATTTAGAATCCGGATTTAAATCTATAGTAACAACGTTATACTCTATTGCTTTTTCAACTCCCTCACATACTTTTTTAGCTTCTTCAGTTAGACCAAAATGTTCCAACATCATAGCTACCGAAAGTATTGATGCAAATGGATTAGCAATGTTTCTTCCTTTTGCATGAGGATAAGAACCATGAACCGGTTCAAATAAGGCATTTTTTTCTCCTAATGAAGCCGAAGCTAAAACCCCTATAGATCCCGTTATTACACTTGCTTCATCCGACAAAAGATCACCAAATAAATTACTAGTTAAAACTACATCGAATTGCTTAGGATTTGAAATAATTTGTTTAGCGGCATTATCAGCTAATAAGAAATCTAAACTTACTTCGGGATAATCTGCACTTATTTTATACACTACTTTTCGCCACAAACGAGAAGTCTCCAAAACATTCGCCATATCAACTAATGTCAATTTTTTTCTTCTTTTTTGTGCTGACTGAAATGCTAAATGAGCTATTCTTGTAATTTCATCTTCAGTATACTCACATAAATCAGAAGCAATGGTTCCCGCCTCATTTAATTTTTTTTTACCAAAATAAATACCAGCTGTTAATTCTCTGAAAATCACAAAATCAACTCCTTCCACAATTTCTCTTTTCAAGGGAGAAACATCAAGCAAACCTTTAAAAGGCTTTAAAGGCCTGATATTAGCAAACAATCCTAATTCTTTTCTCAATCGCAACAATCCTTGTTCTGGTCGAATATTTGAATCTGAATTGTATTTTGGATCCCCAATGGCTCCAAATAAAACCGCATCAGTATTTAAACAAAGATTTAAAGTTTGTTCAGGAAGAGGCGATCCCGTTTTATCTATTGCAATTGCACCAATTAGTGCATCTTCAAAAATAAAATCATGTTCATATACAACTCCAATAGCAGACAAAGCTTTTTTTGCCTGTAAAATTACTTCAGGTCCAATTCCGTCACCAGACAAAACTGCTATCTTTAAGTCCATGAGATTATATTTTTAAATTAAAATCTGAAATTTAATCAATTTTAAAACCTTTATCCCGAAACTACTCTAAATTATCGTTTGATTAAATCACCTTCAATTTTAGAAGCTGCAATAATTAAATGAATATCATCATCTAAAATTTCCTTTTTTACATCAGCAAATTTCAAAAACTCAACATAAACTACATCTAACTGTGCTTTTGTTAACTCGTAACCTACTTTTTTAGCACGATATGCTAATGCAGCTCTACCACTTCTTGCTGTTAAAACGATTGATGATTCATTCACTCCTACATCAGCAGGATCGATAATTTCGTATGTTGCTCTGTTTTTAATAACTCCATCCTGATGAATTCCTGAACTATGTGCAAATGCATTTGCTCCTACAATTGCTTTATTAGGCTGTACCATCATACCCATACTCTCTGAAACCAAACGACTCATTTCGTTTAATTGTTTTGTATCAATATCGGTATACAAATTCAAATCTGGATGTTGTCTAAAAATCATTACCACTTCTTCAAGAGCAGTGTTACCAGCTCTTTCCCCAATTCCGTTAATAGTACATTCTATTTGTCTGGCACCATTAATAGCACCTGATATTGAATTAGCGGTAGCCATTCCTAAATCATTATGACAGTGACAAGAAATAGTAACATTTTCTATACCTTTTACATTTTCTTTAAGGTATTTAATTTTCGCTCCGTATTCATCAGGTAAACAATAACCAGTTGTATCGGGAATATTAAGTACAGTTGCTCCTGACTTAATAACTTCTTCACAAACTTGAGCTAAGAATGCATTATCAGTTCTTCCGGCATCCTCAGCATAAAACTCTACATCTTCTACATAGGATTTTGCATGAGCAACAGCTGCTTTAGCTCTAGCTATGATATCTTCTCTAGTTGTGTTTAATTTATGTAATATATGAGAATCAGATGTCCCGATACCTGTATGTATACGAGGTTTTTTAGCATGTTTCAATGCTTGAGCTGCTACGTCGATATCGTTTTTTACCGCTCTTGTAAGACCACAAACTGTTGCATTTTGAACAATTTTACTAATCTCAGTAACAGATAAAAAATCACCAGGACTTGAAACCGGAAAACCAGCTTCAATAATATCAACACCCATATTGTCTAAGCGTTCCGCTATAACAAGTTTTTGTTTGGTATCTAATTTACATCCCGGAACTTGTTCTCCGTCTCGCAAAGTGGTATCAAAAATTTGGACTTTATCTCTATTCATTTTAATTAATTTAATGTAATTTCACATCTTGATAACAAAAATATATTCTTTACTTTGAACTGAAAATTCATTTTCATTGAATATACTGTTTATAAGTCAAATAAAGACAATTTAAACAACTGAAAATCAATAATTTACATCTATTTATTTTACAATGGCTAACCATCAAAAAGATTTTTTATTCGTTCTTATAAAGTCCTTATCTAAATCTGAAAAACGACAATTTAAAATTTTTGCCAGTCGTTTAGAGACAAGTTCGAATACAAAATTCATTGAATTGTTTAATATTTTAGACAAATCTGATAATTATGATGAAAAACTTATTCTTAAAAGTGGAAGCATAAAAAAAGTACAATTATCAAATTTAAAATCTTATTTATACAAACAAATATTAGTTAGTATCAGACTAAATATTCCAAGTCAAAACATCCGATATCAATTAAGAGAACAAATTGATTTTGCTACAATTCTTTATAACAAAGGATTATACAAACAGAGTTTGAAAATATTGGACAAAACCAAAACACAGGCCATTGAAAACGACGAAAAATTAATGGCTTATGAAATTGTCGAATTTGAAAAACTAATCGAATCTCAATACATAACAAGAAGTATTCAAGGAAGAGCTGATGAATTAGTAGTTCAAGCTAAAGAGCTGAATTATCAAAATATTATTTCGAGTAAACTCTCTAATTTATCGCTTCAATTATATGGTATCATGCTTAAAACAGGTTATGTGAAAAGCGATGAAGAATATACTTATATTGATGATTATTTTAATAAACATACCGCAAAATTAGACGAGAATAAATTTGGTTTTCGTGAAAAATACTGGTTTTACAATGCTAATCTTTGGCGCAGTTTTTTGGTTCAGGATTTTTTAGCCAGCTATAAATTTGCCTCAAAATGGGTAACTCTTTTTTATGATAATCCCAATATGATTTTCTTAAATCCTGTTTTCTTCTTAAAAGGGAATCATTATTTACTGGAATCATTGTACATGTTAAAATACCAGACGAAGTTTAAAAAATACCTTGCATTGCTTGAAGACACTATAAGAGATTCTCGTTTTCCTATAAATGACAATATCGCCTGCCTTTCATTCCTGTATGTTTATAACAATAAATTGAATTACCATATCATGGAAGGTACATTTGCAGAAAGCGAATATTTAATTCCGGAAATTTTAAATAAACTAAAAATTCACAATGAGCATTTGGACGAACATCACGAAATGCTGTTTTTCTATAAATTTGCCAGTATTTATTTTGGAATAGGAAAATACAACGAATGTATTTTTTATTTGGAAAAAATAATAAACAATAAGAATTTGAGTATGCGCGAAGATTTAATGTGTTTTGCTCGTATTTTATGTTTAATTGCTCATTACGAATTAGGTAAAGATTACTACTTAGAAACACAATTAAAAAACACCTACAAGTTTTTAATTAAAATGAACGATTTGCATGAAGTACAAAAAGAAATCATTCGATTTTTGAAAAACTTAAATTCAATTTATCCAACCGACATTAAAAAAGAGTTTATTAAAATGAAAGAACGTTTTACTGAACTAGAGCAAAACACCTATGAAAAGAGGGCTTTCTTATATCTCGATATTATCTCTTGGTTAGAAAGTAAAATTGAAAATCGAAAAATTAGTGATATAATTAAGGAAAAAGCTAAGCTTTACAACCGATAAAACAGAAGAGAGAAACTTCCCTTCTCTCTTTTGTTATTGGTTAAATTCTTTTCGTCCCCTTATAATATCTTCAAAAGAACAGCATTTTACTAACTCTTCTACCCCATCAATCAACATAGGTAAGTGGATATATTCAACTTCTGATAAATCTTCTTTTAAATAAAATACAATATCTTCAAAACTAAAAAACCATTCTCTGTCGAATTGTACCTTATTTATAGTAGCATCTTTTATTAATAATTTCTCTTTTAAAATTCTCATAGTACTGTTTTCTATTATTTCTCAAAAATATATTGGTCATTTTGTAAAAACAAATAATCTAACACAAACAAAAAAAAATCATTAAAAACACCTGTATATTTACAGGATCCATTTAATAATAAATAACATTAATTATAACAAAAATTTAGCGATTAAAATTGCTGCTGTTTTATAAATTTAAATACTTTTGCAGACTTAACTAATTTAACTAATTAATAATGAAAAAATTATTTTTATTTCTTTCTGCCTCTGCTCTACTAGTTTCATGTAGTAAAGTTGGTAAAGGTGAGTACATCATCACAGGAACTGCAAAGGGAATTGAAAACGGAAAAACGATCATTCTTCAAACACAAGATCCTAGCGGAATGGGTGGTTTGATTAATATTGATACTGTAAAAGTTGAAAATGGAAAATTTGAAATTTCAGGAAAAGTTACTGAACCTTCTTTCCACGTACTTCAATTAGAAGCGGCTAATCAGCCTATTCCATTTATCCTTGAGTCAGGAGAAATCAATATTGAAATTAATAAAGATAGTATTCAAAATACTAAAATTTCAGGTACTTACAACAATGATGAGTATGTGAAATTTAACGAAGAAATGAAAGTGGTTCAAAAGAAATTAATCGATTTCCAAAAAGCGAATACACTTAAAATGAACCAAGCTCAACAGGCTAAAGATACTGCAACAATTAATAGCTTAATGGGTGAGTTCCAAAAATTGCAACAAGAAGTTGGTGAAAAATCTAAAGCGAAATACATCACTTATTCTGAAACACATCCTAAATCACTTATTAGTGCTTTAATTCTTCAAAGTATGTTAGGAGATCCAACTGCTGATATCAAAAAAGCAGAAAAAATCTACGATGGTTTTGAAGAAGAATTAAAAAACACTAAACCAGGTAAAGCAATCAAAGAAAGATTGACTGCAATTAAATCTTCTGTTCCTGGAGCTGCTGCAATGCCAGCTGCACCAGCTACTAAATGAAGAGCTCCTAATTTTTCAGCACCAAACACTGAAGGAAAAGTAACTTCTCTGAAAGAAAGCTTAGGAAAAGTAACTATTATTGATTTTTGGGCTTCTTGGTGTGGACCTTGTAGAAAAGAAAATCCTAATGTGGTTGCGATTTACAAAGAGTTTCATTCAAAAGGTCTTAATATAATAGGTGTTTCTTTAGATCAGGATGCAAACAAATGGAAAGAAGCAATTGCTAAAGATCAATTAATCTGGACGCAGGTTTCTAACTTAAAAGGTTGGGGAGATCCAATTGCGGCTCAATATAAAGTAGAAGCTATTCCAGCAACTTTTATCTTAGATGCTTCAGGAAATGTAGTAGCGAAAGATTTAAGAGGTGATGAACTAAGAGCAAAAATCAAAGAACTTTTAGGAAAATAATCGCTTTTTAAGCACATAATAAAAAAATCTCCCTTGCGGAGATTTTTTTATTATATTAAAGACCAACACTTTAAAAAAAGATTAAAAAAACTTTAAAATTAAGCACTGAAAATGTTTGCAAACGTCAAAAGTGTTGCTATATTTGCAACCGCTTACAACAAGTAAGACAAGCAAAAAGTCGGTCCGGGAAGATACTCAAGCGGCCAACGAGGACGGACTGTAAATCCGTTGGGAAACCTTCGCAGGTTCGAATCCTGCTCTTCCCACCAAAAACGCTTCAAGCAATTGGAGCGTTTTTTATTAATAAATTTAGTTCTTTAAAATATAGTTTGCATAGGTCAAAAGTGTTTCTGCCTTTGCAACCGCTTACAACAAGTAAGACAAGCAAAAAGTGGGTCCGGGAAGATACTCAAGCGGCCAACGAGGACGGACTGTAAATCCGTTGGGAAACCTTCGCAGGTTCGAATCCTGCTCTTCCCACTAAAAACGTTTCAAGAAATTGAAGCGTTTTTTTTTGCTCAATTCTTTTTAGGATTTTAACTTTAAAATTCTAATTAAACTTTTTATTAAATACATTTGTGAACCAAAGAAAATAGTTTCTAATTTATAAACGTAAATACTCCATGCAAAATATTCCCAGTGTTGATTTAGGTGACTTTCTTTCCAATGATCCTATTCGCAAAGAAAAATTCGTTAAAGAAATAGGACGTGCTTTTGAAGAGATAGGTTTTGTTGCTTTGAGAGGGCATTTTTTAAACCAGCAATTAGTAGAAGAATTATACAACGAAATCAAAGCTTTTTTCAATTTACCTTTAGAAACTAAAAAAAAATATGAGTTCCCTGAAAATGGTGGACAAAGGGGGTATGTTTCTTTTGGAAAAGAACACGCCAAAGGGCGAAAAGAAGGCGACTTGAAAGAGTTTTGGCATTTTGGTCAATATGTTTCACCTGAATCAAAATACGCAGTAGAATATCCTGAAAACATTCTGGTAGAAGAATTACCTCGTTTTAATACAATTGGAAAAGAAACTTATCAAATGCTTGAAAAAACTGGAATCTATGTTTTGAGGGCTTTGGCATTACATTTAGGTCTAGATGAATTTTACTTTGACAAATATGCCTATGAAGGAAATTCTATTTTAAGACCAATACACTACCCGCCTATTACTTCTGAACCTCAAAATGCTATCAGAGCAGCTGCTCACGGTGACATTAACCTGATTACACTTTTAATGGGCGCTCAAGGTAAAGGTTTACAGGTACAAAATCACGATGGAGCATGGATCGATGCTATTGCCGCCGACGATGAGTTGGTTATCAATGTTGGAGACATGTTATCCAGACACACCAACAATAAATTAAAATCGACAATTCATCAGGTGGTAAATCCGCCAAGAGAATTATGGGGAACTTCAAGATATTCGATTCCTTTCTTCATGCACCCTGTAAGCGATATGCCTTTAAACTGTTTAGAAAACTGCATCGATGAAAATAATCCAAAGTTGTATGAAGATATTACAGCTGGTGAATTTTTACATGAGCGATTAGTAGATTTAGGATTAATTAAAAAATAAACCGAAAAATTCCAAAATTTAAATTCCAAATTCCAATTATCAGTTTTGGATTTTTAGATTTTTAAAATTTAATCTTATTTTTTAGCATAAAAAAATTATGGACTTACAAGACCAATTAAAAAACTTATTTCCAGACCACGTACCTAGTAACGAACCGGAAACAACTGAAGATACAAAACACGAATTATTTGTTCAAAAAGAACCTATGATTTGCAAATTCGAAAAAAGAAAAGGCAAACCAACAACCATTATTGAGGGTTATGAAGGTGAAGATGAAGATTTTAAAATCCTCGCCAAAGAAATCAAAACCAAATTAAGTGTAGGAGGAAGTTTCAAAGACGGAGCAATAATTATCCAAGGTGATTATCGTGACAAAATCATGAAACTTTTGCAAGAAAAAGGATTTAAAACAAAACGTGTTGGTGGCTAATTAATTATAGAATTTAGAATTCAGATTTTAGACTTACAGAAACAGAAATATTGCAAAGCCTATAATCTCTAAGCACCCCAGAATTTCTTAAATTATAAAAATGATTGCAGCATCTGAACTCATATTAAATCCTGACGGTAGTATTTACCACTTGAATCTTAAGCCTGAAAATATTGCTCAGGATATTATTTTCGTAGGCGATCCTGATCGGGTTGAAAAAGTCACATCCTATTTTGATTCAATTGAATTTTCTACCCAAAAACGAGAATTCAAAACACAAACCGGACATTACAAAGGCAAAAGAATTACAGTGATTTCAACAGGAATTGGTCCTGACAATATTGATATTGTTTTAAACGAATTAGACGCTTTAGTTAATATTGATTTTAAAACAAGAAAAATAAAAGAACAATTAAGTTCTTTGAATATTGTTCGAATAGGAACATCAGGCTCTTTACAGGCGAATATTCCAGTTGACAGCTTCGTAATGAGTCAATACGCCATCGGTTTGGATAATATGCTTCGGTCCTATCAAATTAATTCCGTTTCCGATATAGAAATTGAAACAGCTTTCATTAAACAGACGAATTGGCAGCTGCAAAAAGGTCAACCTTATGTAGTTCACTCCAATGAAAATTTAAAACAAAAATTTGATTCAGTAGAGATACACAAAGGTTTTACCGCAACGGCTGGCGGATTTTACGGCCCTCAGGGAAGAATATTGCGTTTGGATATTCAGGATAATGAACTCAATAGCAAAATGGATCAATTTGAATATAATGGCATACAAATGACAAATCTCGAGATGGAAACCGCTGCCATTTATGGTTTAGCTGCACTTTTGGGACATAAGGCTATTTCTTTGAATGCTATTATTGCAAATCGCGCCAATGGAACTTTTAGCGATAATCCATATGATGTAGTTGAAAAATTGATTTGTTATACTTTAGAAAAGTTGAGTAATTGAATTATTTGAAGAAATGTTAAACAAAATTGAAATTCAATTTTTTAAACTAAAAATTAGCAATAAAATAGGTACTTTTGATAAAATAGTCAAAACAGTTTCGTTTTACTTTTTTGCTTCGCATGATAAATTTTAAAAGATTTAATTTTCAAGATATTAAACAAAAGCTTCAGCTCAGAAAACCTTGGGATGAAATAATTATTTTTGTTTTAAATATTTTAATTAGTATCCCGACTTTTATCATTGCGCATCAAAATTTAATCGAATTCAACTGGCCTTTCAATCTGGATCGTTTCCTTTTATTTATTTTTATTTTAATTGGAATTCAGTTATTACTTCGACTACTTAGAACAATAATTATTATTTGTATCGTTTTTTATATTTTAATTCTCTTATACGGAACGATATCCGGAAATTATGGATTTCAAAGTGTTTACGAAGATTATGATTCAATGGTTTACACCATGTCTGACAATCCATTTCCACAGGATATTATCATTTCAAAACTATTACCATTCCCAAATAAATCATTAATAATTAATGCCATTGAATATCAAAATCCTAAGGTTCGAAATTTTGCCGTTATGGCTGTCAATAAAAATTTTAAAGATCTAAAAGGCTATTCAGATTACAGAACAATCATTCAATGTTTTGCTGTTTTCAAAGAAATCAATAGCAGATGGAATTATGTTAGCGATCCTAAAGACGGAGATTATATTGCTACTGCTAGTGAATCTTTAAATTATTTATCCGGAGATTGTGATGATCATTCCATTTTAATGGCAGCCTGTGTACGTGCTATTGGAGGAACACCACGTTTAATACATACTAAAGGTCATATCTATCCCGAAATTCTTATAGGAAATAAGAACGATCTTGAAGCAGTCAATTTTTTAATTAAAAATAAACTCTTTGAAAAAGAAAGCTACGGCAAACAATTGCATTATCATATAGACGAACGCAATCAGGTTTGGTTGAATTTAGATTACACCGCTAAATACCCCGGAGGACCTTTTATGTCCGAAGAAATTTTAGGGGCTTTAACACTCAATTAAATTTGTTTCTCTTTATGCAATTCGCTCAAAATTTCAAATGAGCGCAATCTGGCGTCATGATCGTAAATAGCACCAGCAACCATTAATTCATCAATTTGAGCAAATTCAATAAAACGATTCAAATCGGCTTTAATTTTTTCTGGTCCACCAATAAAAGTATATTGAGTCATTTGTTGTAAAGCGGCTTCTTCCATTGCGTCTCTAAAATCTTCTTCAGGTTTTACAGGCGGTTTTAGTTGTTCTCTTTTACCAGTAATTATTCCCCAAAATAATCGTTTAAAAGAAGTAGCTTGTTTTTGTGCTTCGTAATCGGTATCTCCGGCAATTACATTAACACAGGTAATCACATAAGGCTTTTTTAAGTTTTCAGAAGGTTTAAAATTATTTCTGTAAATAGTAAGTGCTTTATACAATTGTGCCGGAGCAAAATGACTCGCAAATGCATAAGGTAAACCCATTGAAGCTGCTAAATAAGCACTATCTGTACTAGATCCCAAAATCCAAATAGGAATATTTAAACCTTCACCTGGAATCGCACGCACTCTTCCGTTTTTATTCCCTTCAGACAAATACAAATGTAATTCTTCCACATTGGCTGGAAATTCCATTGCGGCGTGATCATCTCTTTTTAAAGCTGCTGCAGTAAATTGATCCGTTCCCGGAGCACGTCCTAATCCTAAATCAATTCGGCCAGGAAAAAGTGTTGCAAGGGTTCCAAATTGTTCCGCTACCACCAAAGGAGCATGATTAGGAAGCATAATTCCACCCGAACCTACTCTTATAGTGGAAGTTCCTGAAGCAATATGACCAATCAATACTACCGTAGCACTACTAGCTACACCTTGCATATTATGATGTTCAGCCAGCCAAAAACGTTCATAACCCCATTTTTCAGCATTTTGTGCCAAATCCATACTGTTCTTAAAAGTATCGGATGGATTTCCTCCGTCTCTTACGATTGCTAAATCCAAAACGGATATTTTAACTTGTGAAAGTGATTTTGAAGCCATGAACTAAAATATAAATTAGGAATGACAAAAATAAACATTGTTTCAGTCTTTCATTCGCAAGGAAATACTAATGCTAAGTTAAATTTGAATATGAAACAAAAAAAACTCCAACATTTCTGTTGGAGTTTCTTGTGGGCGATGAGGGGTTCGAACCCCCGACCCCCTCGGTGTAAACGAGGTGCTCTGAACCAGCTGAGCTAATCGCCCTATTTTAAATAAATCTTTCGATTTGTGGGTAATGAGGGGTTCGAACCCCCGACCCCCTCGGTGTAAACGAGGTGCTCTGAACCAGCTGAGCTAATCACCCTTGTGCTATCATTTCCTGATTGCGACTGCAAAAATACAGTTAGATTTTGTATTTCCAAGCAAAAAAAGAAAATAAATTTACATTTTTTCAAACTTATTTTCTTTATCACTCAAAAACAACTGATTAGACAACATCTCTAACTTCACTTTTTTTTGCAATCACTCGCTGAGAGTAGTATTTTTGTAATCTAATTTAAAATTAAATGGCAAGATTCAAAGAAAATGATTTACCCAAATCAAAAATAACCGCTACTTCGCTAACTAAAGCAAAAATTATTTTTAAATACGCCGGTAACAACAGTTGGAAATTCTATGTTGGACTACTTTTTTTATTATTAACTAGTGTCACCGCCCTAGCCTTTCCTAAATTCATGGGAATGCTTGTAGATTGTGTCAATAAAAAAGACGCTTCTTCAGCCAATCAAATTGCTCTGGGACTAGGATTAGTTTTAATATTACAATCAGTGTTTTCATTTTTCAGATTGTACTTATTTGTCAATTTTACAGAAAATACCTTAGCTAATGTTCGTTTAGCCTTATACACCAATTTGGTTAAACTGCCGATGACTTTCTTCTCTCAAAAAAGAGTTGGCGAACTAAATAGCCGTATCAGTAATGACATCACACAAATTCAGGATACTTTAACGACAACAATTGCTGAATTTCTCCGTCAATTTATATTGATCATCGGAAGTTTTGTAATGTTGGCCAGTATTAATATCAAATTGACCATTATGATGGTTTCTATTGTTCCGTTAGTGGGAGTTGCTGCGGTTCTTTTTGGTCGTTATATTCGAAAATATTCCAAAAAAGTTCAAGATCAGGTTGCCGAAAGTCAGGTGGTAGTTGAAGAAACCATGCAAGGAATTAGCATTGTTAAAGCTTTTGCCAATGAATGGTACGAAATTGCCCGCTACAGAACAAAAATCAAAGAAGTTGTCAAAGTTGCCATCAAAGGCGGACAATTAAGAGGATACTTTGCTTCTTTTATCATCATTTGTTTGTTTGGAACAATTGTAGCAGTTGTTTGGTACGGAGTACAATTAAGTATTGCTGGCGAAATTACCGTTGGTGAACTTTTTACCTTTATTTTATATTCCAGTTATGTGGGTGCTTCTTCAGGTGGAATTGCCGAATTGTATGCTCAGGTTCAAAAAGCGATTGGCGCTACCGAACGTGTATTTGAATTATTGGATGAAAAACCAGAAGAAATCAACGCTGTTGCTCACATTCATAATATAGAAAAAATAAAAGGAGATGTTAGTTTTCAAAATGTAGCCTTTAGCTATCCATCCCGAAAAGAAATTCAGGTTTTAAAAGACGTTAATTTTACTGCCGGATCCGGACAAAAAATTGCCGTTGTAGGACCTAGTGGTGCCGGAAAATCGACTATTGCTTCTTTGTTGTTACGCTTTTATGATACTGACAAAGGAAGCATTCTTATCGATGATAAAAACATTTATGATTATGACCTGGAAAATCTTCGTGGGAATATGAGTATTGTTCCTCAGGATGTAATTTTGTTTGGTGGTACCATCAAAGAAAACATTGCTTATGGAAAACCAAATGCAACCGATGAAGAGATTATTTTGGCGGCCAAACAAGCTAATGCCATTAATTTTATTGAAAGTTTCCCTGAAAAAATGGATACTATTGTGGGAGAAAGAGGAATCAAACTTTCCGGTGGACAAAGACAACGTATTGCCATTGCAAGAGCCTTATTGAAAAACCCAAGTATTTTAATTTTAGACGAAGCTACTTCTTCTTTAGATAGTGAAAGTGAAAAATTAGTTCAGGAAGCTTTAGAGGTTTTAATGGAAGGAAGAACCAGTATTATTATTGCGCACCGTCTTTCAACTATTCGTTCCGCTGACCAAATCTTGGTAATTGATAATGGAGTTATTAGCGAACAAGGAACTCACTCTGAATTAATTAATTTAGAAAACGGAATTTATAAAAACTTAAGCAATTTGCAGTTTAGTCACTCGTAATAAAATAGTTTAAGTTCAAAATATGAGACCTAGAAAATTATACTACGACAAAAGTTTAATTATCGAATTTTTAAAAGAATTAACGATAGTTGAGACATTAGAAAACAATTGGTCAACTAAATATTTTAATACTAAAACCGGACTGTATTGGTTAAAATCTCAAATTAATTCAGAATATCATGGAGGTGGAAATAGCATTTTAATTCAACTACCTGAACCTTCTACCGATGAGTTAATAGAAATTACTCTTTTTTCTATAAATGAAGATGAAGTTATAGCTGCTTCATTAAGACTTCGTGATAACGAACAATATCATGAGATAGATTATAGACAAAAATTAATCGATAAGTTGAACGAAATTGATCTTTATGATCTACATTACTCTGAAAAAAAACGATTAATTAATATAATTGAATATAGTGAATTGGACAGTGAAATAAATCGAAGAAAAATTTTAAATAAACATTTTGATGAAGTTCAAAATGACGCAAACTATTTCAGAAATATCGCAAAACAAGCTGATACAATTTTGAGACGCTTGGACAGAAAGTAATACAAAATAGATCCACATATGACAGAAAATGGAAAAAAAAAGGGATGATTTCAAACCATCCCTTTTTTATTGAATTTATCAGAAATTACTATCTAATTAATTTTCTGTATTTGATACGTTTTGGAGTTAAATCACCACCTAAACGTTTCTTTTTGTTTTCTTCATATTCCGTAAAACTTCCTTCAAAGAAATACACTTCAGAATCTCCTTCAAAAGCTAAGATATGTGTACAAATTCTATCTAAGAACCATCTGTCGTGAGAGATTACCACCGCACAACCTGCAAAATTCTCCAAACCTTCTTCTAAGGCACGTAGCGTATTCACATCTAAATCATTCGTAGGCTCATCCAGTAACAATACGTTACCTTCTTCTTTCAAAGTCATTGCCAGGTGTAAACGGTTACGTTCACCACCGGAAAGCATCGATACTTTCTTATTTTGCTCACCACCACCAAAATTGAAACGCGACAAATAAGCTCTTGAATTCACTTGTTTTCCGCCCATCATAATCAATTCCTGACCATCAGAGAAATTTTCCCAGATTGATTTATTTGGGTCAATATTAGCATGTGATTGATCTACATAAGCGATTTTTACCGTCTCTCCTACTGAAAATTCTCCACTATCAGTATTTTGCTCTCCCATAATCATTTTGAAAATAGTTGACTTACCAGCACCATTTGGCCCAATAATTCCAACAATTCCTGCTTGCGGCAAAGTAAAATTCAAATTATCATATAGTAATTTATCTCCAAAAGCTTTCGCTACATTTTTAGCTTCGATAACATTTGTTCCTAAACGAGGGCCATTAGGGATATAGATCTCTAATTTTTCATCTAGTTGTTTTTGGTCTTCGTTTAATAATTTATCGTAGTTCTGCAAACGTGCTTTTTGTTTGGTTTGACGGCCTTTAGCTCCCTGACGCACCCAGTCCAACTCACGCTCTAATGTTTTTCTTCTTTTAGAAGCTGTTTTTTCTTCTTGCTCTAAGCGTTTTGATTTTTGATCTAACCAAGAAGAATAATTTCCTTTCCATGGAATACCTTCTCCTCTATCTAACTCTAAAATCCATCCCGCTACATTATCAAGGAAATAACGGTCGTGCGTTACTGCAATTACTGTTCCTGAATATTGTGCAAGATGTTGCTCTAACCAAAGTACCGATTCCGCATCCAAGTGGTTGGTAGGCTCATCCAAAAGCAATACATCCGGTTGTTGTAATAACAAGCGACATAATGCTACACGACGGCGCTCTCCACCTGAAAGATTCTTGATAGGTGTATCACCATCTGGAGTACGTAAGGCATCCATTGCGATTTCTAATTTGGTATCGATTTCCCAAGCACCTAATGCGTCAATTTTATCTTGCAAAACTGCTTGACGCTCCATCAACTTATCCATTTTATCCGGATTAGAATAGTTTTCTTCTAAACCAAATAAATCATTGATTTTGTTGTATTCGTCTAAAACCGCCATAGTTTCAGCAGCACCTTCACGAACAATTTCGATTACGGTTTTAGAATCATCTAAGATTGGTTCTTGTTCTAAGTAACCTACTTTATATCCCGGTTGGAAAACCACATCTCCCTGATAGTTTTTATCAATTCCAGCAATGATTTTTAAAAGAGAAGATTTTCCAGAACCGTTTAAACCAAGAATACCAATTTTAGCACCGTAAAAGAAACTCAAGTAAATATTTTTAAGAACCGGCTTATCGGCTCCTTGATAAGTCTTACTCAATTTTTGCATTGAGAAAATTACCTTTTTATCGTCTGACATTTGTATTGTGTTTTTAATTTTAAAAAGAATACAAATATAGAATTATTGCAGAAATAATAAATACATTGAAAGACATTCAGTTTTAATTTTTTTTATTACTATTTCAACTTATATTCTCTATCAGTCAAGGTTTTCATAAAAGCTGCTAAAGCTTTCATTTCTTTAGGAGATAACTCTAATTTATCAGAAGGTAACGTTTGATTTTCTACATTTAAACTAAGACCAACTCCTCCTCCTTTATTATAAAAATCAACAACTTCTTCAAGTGTTGTAAAAACTCCATTATGCATATAAGGTGCTGTAACAGCAACATTTCGCAATGAAGGTGTTTTAAAAGCATTTTTTAACTGAGGCATTTGATATTGAATATACCTGCCTAAATCCGGACTGATTTTCTTTCTCTTTTTATCATCAGGAGTTCCTATCACTTCCTGTTCTGTTTTTTGAAAATTAGGCGGAACAGTTCCGTTAAATAAAGGAATAAAATGACAAGTGGCACATTTAGCTTTTCCAGCAAAAAGATTAAATCCTAATTTTTCTTCGACAGTAAAATCATTCGAATCCCCACGCATAAAGTTATCAAATTTACTATCAAAAGCATTCAATGAACGAATATAACTGGCTAAAGCATTTTGAACTTGCCATTCTTCAATCTTCTTTGATTTTGGAAAGGCTTTTTTAAATAACTGCTGATACTTTTTATCTGTATTTAAAACAACAATTGCTTTAGAAATACTGCCATGCATTTCATCTTTATTCTGAATTACATCTAAACTTTGTTTTTCCAAATCCAATTGCCTCATATCCCAAAATTGAGCGTTTTGCAAAGAAGCGTATGTTAATGTTGGTGTATTTCTACTTAAAAGACTTCCACTTAATGATTGATTAGTTTTCAAGCCATCCGTAAAAGCTTTTTCTGGATTATGACAACTCGAACAGCTACGTGTATTACTATTTGAAAGTGAATTATCATAAAACAATTGCTTACCTAAATCTGCTTTTTCAGTTGAAAATTGATATTCTTCCGAAGGAATAAATGCGTTTACATTAAATGCTTTTTTATCAAATATAGATGTTGCTTCAGGATTAACAACACTATTCCTGTTACTCTTTTCAATTTTATTAATTTTTTGAAAAATAACTAAGTTTTTACTAATCGGATTGAGGAAGTTTTTAATGAAATAAACCCTGTCAAAAGTCTTAAAATCAGTATTTTTTAAACAAAATTTTTCTGCATTATCAATCAAATTTGTTATTTCTTCTTCACACTTAATTGATTGCGGATTATCGAAACTCATTTTTGAAATTAATGTTTTCAAAGATGTCAAACTCACTGCTGCTTCCGGAACAGATTGAAAGGCTATTGGTGAATCAAAACCAGTAATTCCTAATGCTAAAATCCGATTCACTTCCATTTTTGAAGCATCCATAATATGCGAATTGGAAATGCTAATAGCACTAAAATGTTGCTCAATTTGCTTTAAATTTCCATTTAAAATTTTAATTTTTCGAATCAATTCCTCTTTGTTTTCAATTGAACAATTCGGATAAATAAGTTCTTCAATAACCTGAAAGCCATTAGGAGGGAAAAAGGTATTTTCGGCAACTTCCAATTCGTCCAATGCGGGACCATTAATAAATCGAGCCGGATCAGGAGCAAAATATTCTACCGCCCACTCTATTTTTTTATATTCCAAACGTGCCTGATTGAAGGCATGTTGTATTTTTTTTTCATCATTACTTTTTTCAGCAACATTTTCAAAATCTACAACTTTCTGATTTAGTTTTTGAATATTCGAAATCAATTCTTCCTGAATTGTCAAATCAGTATATTTTTTTTCGCATGAGGTAAGTAGCACAATAAATGCTAAGCTTACAACAAGTAATCTGACTTTTATCCAATAATTGGTATGCAATTTCATTTTCTTCTTTAGGTAAATAAAACAAAAAAACAACCCTGTAAAAGGGCTGTTTTTCTATATTCATTAATCAAATATTATCTTTGAACATTTCTAATGATCACAGTTTGACCACCTTCTTTATTAGTGTTAACTTTACTTCCGTCAGCATATTGGAAAGCATCTTTTTGCCAAGTATGAGGGTGGATATTCACTAAAAATGTATTTGGAACACCAATAACATCTGAAATATCTTCCATAGCACCATATTCCCAGCTACCAAACTTCATTACACCTGTTTGGTTGTAATTTGCATTCCAAATAGCATCATCACGTTTGTGGTTCATTGTTAACCAAGGTTTGTTTACCTTAGTAGCAATATTATATTGCCAGATATAAGAATCGTGTTTTGCTGCAGTGTAATAAGAATCACCATCTTCCTGGATGTACACATAATTTTCAGTTACACAAAGGTTATCCGGATTAATAATTCCAGTTCCCGGTGTAGAATCTCCTTCAACTACTAGTTCTAATTTTCCTTTCAACGGATCTTTAGCATCTAAGTTTAATTTATAAACTCTTCCCCACATAGTATATCCATCTACAGGAGCATTGCTTGTAGCTTGTCCTGTTGCTGTGAAATATATTTCGCGATTGTTTTTTGCAGATCCTTTAAGGTAATCTACGTCTTCAACTCTGGAAAAACGAATTGCACCTAAACTGTTTACTGTAGTGTTAATTTCAGCACCTGTTAAATTTTTAGCATTAGGAATTTCTACAAATGAAACATCAAATGAAATACCTACACCCATAGTAGTTTCAACCTGATTTCCATCGTTTCTTTTTAAAGCATATAATTTACCATTGTTTAAATCACCAACTGTATTACTTACATACATAATTACTTGTCCAGCACTAGCATGAGAAGTTCCGTAAGATTGATCTTCACCAATTAAAATAACTGTTTTACCAGGAAAAGCATCTTTAGTCAATGGAACAGCATTTTCCATACTAGCTTTTCCAAGTGCAGGTAAAACTCTGTCTTTTCTGCTTTTATCAGTTGCTAAACCTAGTGGATCAATACCGTGAACCATACTTTCTTCACCACTTTCTCCGGCAGTTAAAAACAAAGGTCCAAAACCATTAAGAGCTGGAGTAGCTAATGTAGCCGAACACAATCTAGTCATACCACCAATTCCATCAACGATATACTCTCCTTTTACTGCTTTTAAAGTTTTATCAAAATAAACTCTGGAAACAGATTGTAAGATTTCGTGGTTAGTTATCATTATATAACCATCACCATTAGGGTCTTTCATAAACCCAGCTCCATCAGGTTGTGCTCCGTAAACGAAACTTGGGGAACCAGATAATACATCTGTACTACTTATCATTGCAGTAATATTCAAATCTTCAAAACCTTCTTTAGCCACAACCAAAGCTGGCTCTACTGAAGCATTGGAAAAATCAATATCTGCATTTGTTTTTTTTGAATCATTTTCATCATTCTGACAGCTGATAACAGCTAAACTTAACAAAGACAAAACCCCTGCTTTTTTTAGGTAATTAAATTTCATAGTTTTTTTTTATTTTTTATTTCTGTCAAAACTATAATCTAAAAACCGAGTGGAGGTTAAGTAATATTATTAAAATAATGACCTTTGAGTTAAGAAAATTCAACAAAAAAAGACTAAAAGTTAAATTAAAGTAAATAACAACAGCTAAGCATTTAGATCCCAAATACTTCATAAAAATTCATAAAAAAAACAGCTATTACTTTTATATAGTAACAGCTGTTTATATTTATTGGAGATTTTATTTAAACCCTACCTTTAAGGGAACTAAAGACCCAGGCAATTGCGAAAAAGCCTATTCCAACTGCAGCAAAACCAATGCCTGAAATTTCACTGTATTTAAAAACGCCAAGGCCTATCAAAATCAATCCCATGATTATCATTATAAAAGTTGCCCATCCCAAGATGGTGTTTTTATTCATTCCCATTTTTGCTTAATTTAGTTTCTGGAATTACAAATATCGATAAATTAAATTTCTAATTAAAAATATGAAATAGCATTTCTTTTAATAAATCACCATTTGATAAAGCATTCGCACCTACTCCTTTACTTTTAACGTCAGTTTCACGAAGCGCAGCTACAATCTGACTTACTTTTCGCATCGGATAATTACGAAGTGCCAAATCGTATTCTTTCAAGAAAAAAGGATTTACCCCCAAAACCGTGGCGACATTTTTGGGATTTTTATCTTTTAATCCGTGGTATTTCAATAATTGGACAAAAAAACTAAAAATCTGTGCATTAATAACCACCATCGGGTTGTCTTTTGGATTATTGGCAAAATGCTCTGCAATAGTGTAAGCTTTTAACTGATTGCGCTCTCCAATGGCTTTTCGCAATTCAAAAACATTAAAATCTTTACTGAAACCGATGTTTTCTTCGATATCTTTTGGACTAATAGTACTTCCTTTAGGTAAAATGATTTGCAATTTTTCCAATTCATTATTAATCTTACTCAAATCGGTACCTAAAAACTCTACCAACATAGCTGATGCCTTAGGCTCAATAGCATATTTTTTACCGGACAACACCCTTTTTATCCAGTCACCTACCTGATTTTCATATAATTTTTTACTCTCGTAAATCAAACCTGTTTTGGCGATATTCTTAGTAACTTTTTTTCGTTTGTCTAAGGTTTTGTATTTGTAGCATAACACCAAAACCGTTGAAGGCATTGGATTTTCGGCATAGGATTCTAACTTATCAATGGTTTTAGTCAAATCCTGCGCTTCTTTTACAATCACCACTTGACGCTCTGCCATCATAGGGTAACGCTTAGCTGTACCTACAATATCTTCTACCGAAACATCACGACCGTACATTACCGTTTGATTAAATCCTTTTTCATCATCAGACAAAATATTTTCTTCAATATATTCTGAAAGCTTATCTATATAATAAGGTTCTTCACCCATCAAAAAATAGATTGGCTTTATATTTCCGGCTTTGATATCATTTACAATTTTTACGACTTCGTCCATTTTTTAGAATACAGATTTTAGATTTCAGATTTCAGATTTGAAAAACTGCTATCTTTAAACTTATTTAATATTTTTGCATCATGCAAAAACTCAATTTCCCTTCTTATACATTTCGTTTCAAAAATAGCGAAAATAAAACGGCTATTTTTGATGAAATCAGGAAAAAATTCATCATTCTGACTCCTGAAGAATGGGTACGCCAACATGTAGTGCGTTTTTTATTGGAAGAAAAACAATACCCAAAATCCCTAATCAATGTTGAAAAAGTACTTTTGGTCAATGGTTTACGAAAAAGATACGATGTTGTGGTTTTTAAACCTGATGGTTCTATTCATATTTTAGTAGAATGTAAAGCTCCAGAAGTTAAAATTACACAACTCACTTTTGACCAAATTGCCCGATATAATATGACAATGAAATCTAATTTTTTGATGGTAAGCAACGGATTGAATCATTATTTTTGCCAAATGGATTATGAAAATGAAAAATATGATTTTCAGCCGGAATTACCTGATTACAAAATTGAAAACAAAAAAATACTTTGAAAAATATAGCCGTTGTTATTCTTAATTGGAATGGAGTACAATTATTGGAGCAATTTTTGCCTTCTGTTGTCCAATATTCTTCTGAAGCTGAAATATATGTTGCTGATAATGCTTCTACTGATGATTCCATTTCTTATGTAAAAGAACATTTTCCTAGCGTGAAAATTGTTGAAAACAAAGGCAACTATGGATTTGCCAAAGGATACAACGAAGCTTTACAACATATTGATGCTGAAATCTATGCCTTAGTGAATTCGGATATTGAAGTAACTGAAAACTGGTTATCCACTATTATAGAAATGTTTGAAAAAGAACCGCAAACAGCTATCATCCAACCTAAATTATTAGATTTTAAAAATAAAGCCTATTTTGAATATGCCGGAGCAGCAGGAGGATTTATTGATAAATATGGTTATCCGTATTGTCGTGGGCGCATTTTTGAAACTATTGAAAAAGATAACGGACAATACAATGATGCCTGTGAAATAAGCTGGGCTTCGGGAGCTTGTTTTTTTATCCGAAGCCAAGTTTACCATGAATTAAAAGGATTTGATGCTGATTTTTTTGCCCATCAGGAAGAAATCGACTTATGCTGGCGCGCTAAAAACAAAGGTTACACTATTAAATACAATCCCAATTCTAAAGTTTATCATGTAGGTGGTGCTACTTTACAGCAAGGAAATCCGAAGAAAACATTTCTAAATTTCCGAAATTCTTTATTAATGTTAGTTAAAAATTTACCGAAAGGACAATTGTTTTTGGTTTTATTTATTCGATTAATACTGGATGGAGTTGCTGGAATACATTTCGTTTCACAAGGAAAATTTATTCATTGTTGGGCCATTTTAAAAGCACATTTTTCTTTTTATCGTTTATTTTCAACAACTTACAACAAGAGAGGAAAATATCAATCAAAAACATACTATAGTCTAAAAAGTATCGTTATCTATTATTACTTAAAGAATGGCAAGGTCTTTGCTAAATAATTTAACAATAATTTATATTTAATTTCCGGACATTAAAATCTAAATTTGTAAAAACTCAAAAACTAATAAAATTTATGAAAAAAGTTGTAATTGCCCTTTCGGTACTCGCTCTTTTAACTTCTTGTGTATCCAAAAAGAAATACGCAGCTTTAGAAGCCAAAAACAAAGAAACTCAGGACTTATTAAACACTGCTACAGTAAAATTAAATTCTTGTCTTGAAGAAAAAGCAGGACTTACTGCTAGAGTTGAAGGTTTAAAAGAACAAAATCAAGGTTTAATCAGTACATCAAAAGATTTAACTATGTTAACAGCTAAAGGAGCTGAAAACTTAGAAAAATCTTTGGAAAGCTTAAAAGAAAAAGATCTTAAAATCTCAAGACTTCAAGACGCTTTAACTAGAAAAGATAGTGTAACCCTTGCAGTTGTTACAAGTTTGAAAAGTGTAGTAGGATTAAACGATGAAGATATCGAAATCAATGTTGAAAAAGGAGTAGTATTTATCTCTATCTCTGATAAAATGTTGTTTAAAACAGGTAGTTATAATGTAACTGACAGAGCAAAAACTGTTTTAGCTAAAGTGGCTAAAGTAGTAAACGATAAACCAGATTTTGAATGTATGGTTGAAGGACATACTGATAATGTTCCTTACATTGGAAACGGAGTTTTATTAGACAACTGGGATTTAAGTGTGAAACGTTCTACTTCAATTATCCGTGTATTAACTAACGAATTAGGTGTTAAACCAGAGCAATTAATTGCAGCAGGTAGAAGTTCATATGTTCCTTTAGTAGCTAACAATTCAGCTGAGAACAGAGCTAAAAACAGAAGAACTCGTATCTTAGTTTTACCTAAAATTGACCAATTCTATGATATGGTTGAAAAAGAAATGAAAAAACAAAAATAATCTGTTTTAGATTTCATCATAAAAAAACGTCCCGAATATATTCAGGACGTTTTTTTTATATTTTAAAATCGCAACTTTGTAATTTTTAATTCTATAAATATTTATTACAAAATATCCAAATCTCCTTTTCCTTCACGAATTACTTCCGGCTCATGACCTGATAAATCAATAATCGTCGACGCCACATTATCACCATATCCGCCATCAATGACCATATCGACTAGATTCTGCCATTTTTCAAAAATCAATTCCGGATCAGTAGTATATTCTACAACATCATCTTCATCACGAATAGACATCGTAACAATTGGATTCCCTAATTGGCGAACAATTTCAAGTGTAATATTGTTAGCAGGCACACGAATACCAACAGTTGTTTTCTTTTTAAATTCCCTTGGCAAATTATTATTTCCAGGTAAAATAAAAGTATAAGGCCCAGGCAAGGCTCTTTTTAAAATTTTAAAAGTCGAAGTATCAATCTGCTTCACATAATCCGAAAGATTACTCAAATCATTACAAATAAAAGAAAATTTTGCTTTTTCTAACTTTACCCCTTTAATCTTAGCAATGCGTTCTAAAGCTCTGGAATTAGTAATATCACATCCCAAACCATATACGGTATCAGTAGGATAAATCACCAAACCGCCATCTCTTAAAACCTTTACAACCTTAGCAATTGCTGCCTCTGAAGGTTTGTCTTCGTATATTTTAATGAACTCTGCCATTTTTAATATTTTTAAATCCTCGTCACTTCGAGTGATTTTTAATAGTAATGCGACAGCCTTACTATTAAAAATTGTATCGAGAAGTATTTTAATATTCTTAAGTTCTCGATACAATTTTTAAAGCGCAATGTTTATTCTTTACAAAAATATTTTTCCAGCTTTAAAAATCACTCGAACTGACGAATTATTATTTACTAAACTTCTTTTTTGCTAAATTAGGTAGTTTATCATACTCTTCATTAATTAGTGCTTCTTTTTTTGCTCTTGACCATTTTTTGATTTTTTTCTCTATATCAATTGCAAAATTTATATCTGTAAATTCACAATAAAAAACTAATTCAACAGGTCTTTTATTTACAGTATAACAATCGGGATAGAACCCCGTTTCGTGTTGAAAAAGCCTTTGCGTTAAATTACTCGTAATCCCAGTATAATATGAATTATCAGAACATTTTAAAATATAAACGTAAGATTGTTTCATAATATTTATCAATTCTTTTCATGTTAAATTTACGAATAACAAATAATATTACTAAAAAAAATCTGAAAATAACTTTATAAACGAAATTTAAAAAGTTCTCGATACATTTTTTGTTCGTCCCGAAGTATCGGGACCACCCAAAAAACACTCGAACTGACGTAAACTGAAGCTAACATTTAAAGACTACCCAATAACTTCCAACTTCGCAAAACGAAGTAATAACTTTTTAATTCCGCCAACTTCAAATTTGATTTCTGCTTTTTTATCAGCACCGGCGCCTTCCAGATTTATTACCTGACCGCGTCCAAAACGCTCGTGCATAACGATATTTCCGGCAGTCAATTGGTTATCAAATAAATTAGTCGCCCCTGATGAAGCCTGAGAGGAAACCGGTTTTAACTTTCTAATTGCAGCTTCCGGTTTAGGCTGATTATCGGTAATGTATTTTGGCGGTGTTGAACTCACTGGTTTTGATAAACGCAATTTTGACTTATCCACATCTCCAAAAATATCCTTATCCACCATTGGTTTAAAACGATAGTTAGTTTCAGCAGGAGTTAGATATTCGAGATATTGTCCGTCAATTTCTTCAATAAAACGAGATGGCTCACTATCGGTCAGTTTTCCCCAACGGTAACGCGATTGCGCATAAGTTAGATATGCCTGATGTTCAGCTCTGGTTAACGCCACATAAAACAAACGGCGTTCTTCTTCCAATTCGGAACGGGTACTCATACTCATGGCAGACGGAAATAAATCTTCCTCCATTCCTACAACAAAAACATGTGGAAATTCCAATCCTTTTGCCAAGTGAATCGTCATCAATGCTACACGATCTTCATCACTGGTATCTTTATCTAAATCAGTAGCCAAAGCCACATCTTCAAGAAATTCAGACAAAGAACCTCTTGCTCCGTCTACTTCTTTTTGACCTTCGGTAAAATCCTTAATACCGTTCAGTAATTCTTCAATATTTTGGATTTTGGCCATTCCTTCAGGAGTTGCATCCTTTTTCAATTCCTGAACCAATCCCGTTTTTTTAGAAACATGATCCGTTAGGTAAAAAGCATCCTGATTTTCATTAATCACCTGAAAACTTTGAATCATGGTCACAAAATCCTGTAATTTTTGTTTGGTACCTGAATTCAATTTCAAATCAATGCGATCAATATTTTGCATTATTTCAAAAATTGATCTTTTATAATGATTTGCAGCAACAGTCAACTTCTCAATAGTCGTATCCCCTATACCACGTGCCGGATAATTAATCACACGTACTAAGGCCTCTTCGTCTTTTGGATTGATTACCAAACGTAGGTAACATAAAACATCTTTAATCTCTTTTCTTTGGTAAAATGACAAACCTCCGTAAATACGATATGGAATATCTCTTTTTCGTAAAGCATCCTCCATGGCACGAGATTGTGCATTGGTACGATATAAAATAGCAAAATGTCCGTTATTTAGCTGATGTTGCATTTTTTGTTCAAAAATGGTACTGGCCACAAAACGACCTTCTTCGGCATCAGTCAAACTACGATGTACTTTTATTTTTGGTCCAAAATCATTAGCAGTCCAAACTACTTTATCCAATTTGGTTTTATTGTGATCCATCACCGTATTGGCAGCTTCCACAATATTTCGGGTCGAACGGTAATTTTGCTCCAATCTGTAGGTTTGAACTCCCTGATAATCTTTTTGAAAGTTCAAAATATTATTAATATTCGCACCACGAAATGCATAAATACTCTGCGCATCATCACCTACCACACAAATATTCTGAAATTTATCCGACAAAGCACGTACAATCAAATATTGTGAATGGTTCGTATCCTGGTACTCATCAACTAATATATATCGGAAACGATTTTGATAACGGGCTAAAACTTCAGGAAAACGAGTCAGTAATTCATTCGTTTTCAATAATAAATCATCAAAATCCATCGCACCTGATTTAAAACAGCGATCTACATAAGCCTGATAAATTTCGCCCATTCGCGGTCTTTTAGCCATAGCATCAGCCTCCTGTAAATCAGGATCATTAAAATAGGCTTTTACGGTAATCAAACTATTTTTGAAAGACGATATACGTCCTAAAATTTGTTTGGGTTTGTATATATCCTTATCCAATTGCATTTCTTTGATAATTCCTGAAATAGCACGAAGTGAATCCTGAGAGTCATAAATCGTAAAATTGGAAGGATAGCCTAATTTATCTGCTTCCGAACGCAAAATTTTAGCAAAAATGGAATGAAAAGTCCCCATCCAAAGGTTTTTTGCTTCACTTGCACCAACAATATCAGCAATACGATTTTTCATCTCACGAGCTGCTTTATTGGTAAAAGTCAGTGACAAAATATTAAAAGCATCCACACCCTGATGCATCAAATATGCAATTCTCAAGGTTAATACACGGGTTTTTCCTGAACCTGCACCCGCAATAATAATCATTGGACCTTCTTTTTGCAAAACAGGTTCGCGCTGTGCTTCGTTAAGTTGGGAGATATATTGTTGCATTCTATTTATCAGTTTGTGCAAAAATAAGTATTTAAGAATTAATTATCGTAGCATTGATTCATACTAATTCCCAACAAAAATTATATTTTTGCTATCAAAATTTATAAAAAATGAATCCAATCAATTTCGTGGAAATATTTGCTTATACCATTCCTTCAATAATTACAGGCGGAGTTGCCTATTTATTATTCAAAGCTCATTTTAAAGACCAACAAAACACCCGACGCTGGTTGTTGCAAAAAGAAAATCAAAAAGCAGCTTTACCCTTGCGCTTACAGGCTTATGAAAGAATGACTCTGTTGATGGAACGCATTCATCCTTCTCAATTGATGGTTAGGATTACGCCGATATCAAAAGGCAAACATGATTATGAAAATTTTATCATTGCACATATTGAACAGGAATTTGAACACAATATTGCACAACAAATTTATATAAGCGACGAATGTTGGACTATCATTTTAGCGGCTAAAAATGCAACCATTCAAATTATTAGATCGGCAGCAAAAAATGAAAAAGTTACTAATGCTGATGAATTACGGACTTTTATAATAAGTGAAGTAATAGAAAAAAACGCACCAAGTAACTCAGCTATAGTATTTATTAAAAATGAAGTTGCTGATTTATGGTAACTCATTTTTGAATTTCCAAGGCTTCACTTTTTCGCTTAGCATATTGAAAACCTTCCTCCCACCATTGAGTCATTTTTACTTTATTAAAAATCAAAGCATTATTGGTTAAATCAATGGGAGTGTAATACATATTGAGTTTTACATTATTATGAGAAGCTGATAATGTTCCTATAAGTATGTCATGTTTTTCAATTTGATCTAATTCAATTTGGAACAAATCAATCAATAAAGAAAAAGGATTTTTTCCAATAGCTACTCTGGGAGTTGATTTTTCTGTTTCTAATATTATCACATCTATTTCGGTTGCTCCTCTTTGTATAGCCTCCTGAATAGGTACTAAACTTGAAAATCCACCATCAGCATAATCGTATCCTTTGACGTTCACAATACTCATAAAAGGAATATAATTGCTGGAAATCCAAATCCAGTCACAAAATTCATCGTATGTACAATCTTTAATCGATTTGTATTCGGCCTGATTATTCGTCAGATTAGTAACCGTAACTACAATATTGGTTGCCTGAGCTTTTAAACGATTAAATTCTTCTATGGGTAAATTTTTCTTAATGTAAGAACGCAATTTTTTGCTTTCGCCAAAGGTTCTTTTCCCTTTAAAAAACTGCAATAACACATTGAAGTGATTGATACTTACTACATCGATTCCATTTTTTTTTCGGACGATAAACGGATTGATATTGAATATTTTTTTCATATTCACATTGGTATAAATACGATGTATTTTTTCAATATTTCCCAGAGCCAAATGAGGAATCAATAAACTTCCTGTAGAAGTCCCTATGAATAAATCGTATTTAACTTTTTTGTTTTCCAATAGAAATTGTGCTACACCGCCTGCAAAAGCGCCTTTGCTTCCTCCTCCTGAAATAACCAATGCCCGCATATCTTTTAATTTAGTAATCTATTCAGTTGAAATTGTTCTTTCTCGCTCAAATTAGGTAAAATTCGAATAAAAGCTGTCCTGTATTCCTGATTTTTCAATAATGTTCGAATGGTGTCACGACCAAATTTAGAAAACTGCCACATATGATGGGTTGTTGCTTTAACTAAATTAGTCAAAACTGCGTCGTTAATAATTTTAAAACCTAAAAGATTTTCTAAAGCATTTTGTCGGGTTGTAGCTTCATATTTCTCCGAAGAATAAGCTATCAACTCAGTAGTTATAGCCTCTCTGTCGCACTGATATTCTGGTGTCATCAAGACTAACGACAACCATAATGTACGTAAATTGAAATCATTGAAACCCATCCATTTTTTAGATTTCTCTAAATATTCTAAACGTTTATTTGGAAAATTTCTCCATAAATACAACAAAGCAATTTCCTGAGTTTGATACGAATCATCATCCAAGAGACTTTCATAAGAAGTTCTGAACTCTTCAGGAATTTTCGGTAAATTATAAGCTACAGCCTGGCGAAGCTGAAGATTGTTACTATCTAAAGCCAATTCTAATAAATCTTTTTTGGCCTCGAAATTCTCATTCCTGAGTTGGTTAATTACCATCTCTTTTAAGGAATAATGAGCATCAGACATGAGAATCATTTTGAAAAAACCTTTTTTGCTTGCTAAAGGTTCAGACTTTCTTTTGTTAACTTCCAACATCAACTTGGTTATTTTATTTTTAGAAAGTAAGTTATTGACTTTAGGTGTATTAATTACAGTTGATTCCAGCCATTCTTTAGTAAATGAATCCGTATCAAAATCACTTACTTTTCGAACTTCCGCTAAAAAATCATCTGTAGAAACATTTTTAAAAGCATATTTTTTCAAGTAGTTTTTAATCAGTTTTTTGAATTTTCTGTCTCCAATTTCCTGATGCAACACAAACAAAGCCCAGGCTCCTTTTTGATAATACGTAAGAGAACTGGCTTTATCACTCAAAATAGAAATAGTATCTGTTCTGGATGCAAATTTTATCTGCTGAATAGATTCATACATTTTAGCATAAAAATAGTCTTCTCCATAAATCGATTTCTCCGCCAATAAGGCATAATAAGTAGCAAATCCTTCCTGCAACCAATGATGTTTTCCACTGCTAGCCGTCACCAAATCTCCAAACCATTGATGAGCCAATTCATGAGCATCTACATTAGTGTAATTTCTATCTACATATCCAATCGAATCTACTACATATCGAGTAGCAAACAAAGTTGCTGAAGTATTTTCCATACCTGCATATAAAAAATCACGCACAGGTACTTGTTTATACACTTTCCATGGATATTTTACACCTATTTCTTTTTCAAGAAAATCAAAAATTCTTTTTGAATAACGATAGGTTGGCTCAAATTGGGAACTGTCTTTTGGCTCAAAATACAACTCTAACGGAACCTTGCTTTTGGACAATATTGTCTTTTTATCAAACCTTCCGATACCCAGCATTAATAGATAAGAACTCATTGGTTTATCCATTTGATATGTCCAAATAGTTCTGTTATCAATATTGTTTTTTTGCTTTAAAACACCACTACTAATGACTTGATAATTAGAATTAAAAGAAATTTCAAGATTAAAAACAACTTTCTCATTTACATCATCAAAACTGGGAAACCAATGGCTGGTGTATTTCCCTTGTCCCTGTGTCCATATTTGCAAATCATTTTCTTTTTCTGAACCAGTAAAATACAAAGTTTGCTTAGGTGTAGCCTT
Source organism: Flavobacterium flavipallidum (assembly GCF_038289905.1). Classification (NCBI taxonomy): domain Bacteria; kingdom Pseudomonadati; phylum Bacteroidota; class Flavobacteriia; order Flavobacteriales; family Flavobacteriaceae; genus Flavobacterium; species Flavobacterium flavipallidum. Next base: position 150,307 of record NZ_JBBYHU010000005.1, read on the forward strand.
ATATTCAAAACTAATTTGGTTTTTCCCTTTTTGAAACGGATAAACAATTAGCAACTGCTTTCCAGAATTAACAAAAGCTACTTTGTTATGATTTAGTTCTATTACCGAAATTTGCATGTTTTGTGCATCAATCTTCAAAGTATCCACCGGCTTTAAAACAGTAAATGCATAATCAACTTTGCCGGAAATTGATTTCTCAACAGTATTTAATTGTAAATGAGCTACAACTGAAGTAAAATCAATATTTTTTGTTTGTTGTCCAAAAACGAAAGCGGAAAGAAAAAGAAAAAAATATTTCATCAAATAAATTAATTGGGCCAGAATTTCAAAGTTACAAAGGTTTAACCAACAAATTGACCTATTTTTGTAGGTTTAGCTCTTAAAGTTTTAATAAAAATAAATTGAAAAAAGCCCTATTTAATTGGAGCAGCGGAAAAGATTCAGCATTAGCCCTATATAAAATCCGTCAAAATCCTGAATTCACAATTGACTGTCTTTTAACCAGTGTCAACCAACAATACCAACGTATTTCGATGCATGGTGTTCGAAAAGAATTATTAGAACAACAAGCACAAAGCATTGGCATTCCTTTAGAAATTATGCAAATTCCGGAAATGCCTTCAATGGAGGTTTACGAAAATGTAATGCAGCAAACTTTAGATAAACTAAAAGAAAAAGGCATTACACATTCGGTTTTTGGGGATATTTTTCTGGAAGATTTACGCCAATACAGAGAAGACAAGTTGGCAACAATTGGATTTGAAGCAGTTTTCCCAATTTGGAAAATCCCAACCAAAAATTTGATTCAGGAATTTATTGCTTTGGGTTTCAAAACCATTGTCGTTTGTGTGAACGAACGCTATTTAGATCAAAGTTTCGTTGGAAGAATAATTGACCAACAATTCATAGATGATTTGCCGGAAAATGTGGATGTATGTGGAGAGAATGGCGAATTTCACACCTTCTGTTTCGACGGACCTATTTATAAAAACCCAATTGAATTTGAAATTGGAGAAACAGTTTACCGAAAATATGAAAAACCAAAACAGGATTCCAGCAATACCGCTTGTGACACTAATGATTCAACGGCTTATGATTATGGATTTTGGTATTGTGATTTACTACCAAAAAAACAATAAAAAAAATCCAAATTCCAATTATCACTCTTAATTTCTCGAAGTGTTGTTGGAATTTGGATTTTAATTTTTGTAATTTTTGACTACAATTTCTTAGCGTGTTTTACTTTTTGATCGGTAATAGCAATAGCCAAAACTTCGCTCATTTCTTTTACATAATGAAAAGTAACACCGCTTAAATATTCCTGTTTAATTTCATCTACATCACTTTTATTTTCATGACATAAGATGATTTCTTTGATATTAGCCCTTTTAGCAGCCAGGATTTTTTCTTTTATTCCACCTACAGGCAATACCTTACCTCTTAGCGTAATTTCACCTGTCATCGCAATGTGTTTTTTAACTCTTTTTTGCGTCAACAAAGACACTAAAGAAGTCAACATGGCAATACCTGCACTTGGACCATCTTTAGGCGTTGCTCCTTCCGGCACATGCAAGTGAATATTATATTTATTTAACACTTCTGTACTCAAACCTAATTGCTCCGCATTGGCTTTAATATATTCTAAAGCAATCGTTGCCGATTCTTTCATCACATTACCTAAATTTCCGGTAATACTCATACTTCCTTTTCCAGGAGATAATAACGACTCAATAAAAAGAATATCACCTCCTACACTTGTCCAAGCTAAACCTGTAACCACTCCGGCCACATCATTATTCTCATATTTATCGCGTTCTAATCTTGGTACACCCAAAACTTTCACAATATCTTCATCGGTAACTTTCTTATTATACTCTTCCTCCATTGCTACTGATTTAGCAGCGTTACGGATTACCTGAGCAATTTTAGCCTCTAAACCACGAACACCAGACTCGCGTGTATAGCCTTCGATGATTTTTTCCAATTGCTTTTTACCAATGGTCAAATCTTTTGAAGTTAATCCATGTTCTTTTAACTGACGTGGAAACAAATGCTGTTTGGCAATTTCGACTTTTTCCTCAATCGTATAACCAGACATTTTGATGATTTCCATTCTGTCACGTAAAGCCGGCTGGATAGCCCCCATATTATTTGAAGTAGCAATAAACATCACCTTAGACAAATCATAACCTAATTCTACAAAATTATCATAGAAAGCATTGTTTTGCTCCGGATCTAAAACCTCCAACAAAGCTGATGAAGGATCTCCGTGATTACTATTTGATAATTTATCAATTTCATCCAACACAAAAACCGGATTTGAAGTTCCAGCCTTTTTCAAACTCTGAATAATTCTTCCAGGCATCGCACCAATATAGGTTTTTCGATGTCCTCGAATTTCAGCTTCGTCTCGTAATCCTCCTAAAGAAATACGAACATATTCTCTACCTAAAGCTTCAGCAACAGAACGACCAATGGAGGTCTTACCCACTCCTGGAGGTCCTGTCAAACAAATAATTGGCGATTTCATGTCATTTCTCAACTTCAAAACAGCCAAGTGCTCAATCATTCTTTTCTTCACTTCTTCTAAACCAAAATGATCTCTGTCCAGAATTTTTTGAGCATTTTTTAAATCAAAATTATCTTTAGAATATTCATTCCATGGCAAATCCAACAGCAGTTCTAAATAGTTTCTTTGAATACTGAAATCAGGAGCCTGAGGATTCATTCGACGCATTTTTGTCAATTCTTTTTCAAAAATTTGCTGCGTTTTATCGTCCCATTTTTTCTCTCTGGATTTCACTAACATATCGTCCATTTCCTCTTCCTGACTAGAACCTCCTAATTCTTCTTGGATGGTTTTCATCTGTTGGTGAAGAAAATATTCTCTTTGTTGCTGATCTAAATCAAAACGAACTTTGGATTGAATATCATTTTTAAGTTCCAGTTTCTGCAACTCAATATTCATGTATTTCAAAGTTTCTAAAGCCCTATCTTTTAAATCATTTATAGCTAATAAATCTTGTTTTTCTTTAACAGATAAATTCATGTTAGAAGTAACAAAATTGATTAGGAACGATTGACTTTCAATATTTTTAATTGCAAAAGTGGCTTCGCTTGGAATATTAGGACTTACTTTAATAATTTGAATAGCCAATTCTTTGATAGAATCCAAAATAGCTACAAATTCAGTATCATCACTTTCAGGTCTATCTTCAGCAAAATCTTTAATCACAGCCTGTAAATAAGGTTCTTCTGTGGTAATTGATTCAATTTCAAAACGTTTTTTTCCTTGTAGAATTACCGTTGTAGTTCCATCAGGCATTTTAAGTACTCGTAAAATACGAGCCACCGTTCCTATAGAATTAATATCTTCCTTCGTTGGATCTTCAATATCTTCATTCTTTTGAGCTACAACACCGATTATTTTCCCATCAGCATTTGCATCATCAATTAATTTTATTGATTTATCTCTTCCTGCTGTAATAGGAATAACAACTCCCGGAAATAAAACCATATTTCGCAAAGGAAGAATAGGTAAAGATTCAGGTAACTGCTCTTTATTCATTTCTTCTTCATCCTCTGGTGTCAATAATGGAATTAATTCTGCTTCCGAATCAAATTCTTGTTGTGACAAATTGTCAAGTGTAAGTATTTTATGTTTTGACATAGTAAAATTTAAGTCTTTTTGTCATTAAAATATAAAAAAGTGTTACCGTTCAAACAATAAAGTATGTTTTTAAAATATTGAAAATCAACAACAACACTACTATTCGCTTAATTTAAGCGTTATATAAAGTCAAGTTTTATGCCATAAGTTTATAAAAACAAAATGCCTTCAAGAAGCAAACTACTTATTGAAGGCATTTTGTTTAAATTAAATTGTACTTAATAAGCAACATCAAAGCTACCCTCAGTCACATTTATTGCTGGCGTTCCATTAGTCACAAAAGAAAATGTACCCTTAACTCTGTCATCAGTAATAGAAATTATTTTAACACTCCCTGAAACAGCCTGATGTTCTCCGTTATCATCTTCATAGGAAGCCTGAACATCATCCGTTAATCTATTGCTAGTGATTGGATAGGTTGTTCCGGCTACTAAATTATTTTTTAAAGAAACAGAAATAAAATTCATATTAGCATCTTGAGCACCAATTGCAATCCAATCATCTGTACCTACACCTAAAACACTCCCCATGATATCAGTACTTATGAAATTTACACCTCCTACTTTTGCAGAAAAAGAATCATCTGTTTCCTCTTCTGTAATATATGGCAAATCGGTAAAAACTCCATTAGTAAACTGAAGTGGTGATTTGGGATTATCTGAATCAGACCAATAACCTTTAAATTTAAAAGATCCTGAAATAGTTTTCTTTTCAGTATCAATTTTTGTAATGGTAATTGACCCAGTGTTTTCATCAGGATTATTATCATTCAAAGCTAAATATCCATATTTAGAACCTGCAGGTACATAACCCAAAAAATTGATATTAGCTTGATAAGTAGCTTCTGTTGCCCCTTCAATGATAAATGAAAAGACTTCTCCATTATCTTTAAAAGCAACTATTTCAATAAAATTTCCTGAAATTACAACTTGAGTCTCTTTAGCTGTCCATGTTTTGCCGCTAAAATCGGCCTTAAATACCCCAGAAGTATTTCCCCCTGTATCAGGAGCGCCTTCAACCGTTCCATCAATAGGTTCATAAACACAGGAAGTGAAAAGTGCTACAAAACATAACACTAGGTAAAAGAAATGATTTTTTAATACTCTCATAATTTGGTGCGTTTCTAGCACCAAATATAATTTTTTATTTTATTTTTCTTACTATTTCTTCGGTACTTTTCTTAACAAAAGAACCCCTATAAGAAAAAAAACAGCCAGAAATACGATTGAATATCTTGGACTACCAGTAATTTGATCAATTATTCCATAGACTAACATACCTATAATAATTCCTATTTTTTCGGCAACATCATAAAAACTAAAAAAAGAAGTAGTATCTTCAGTTTCTGGCAAAAATTTAGAATAGGTAGAGCGACTTAACGACTGAATACCTCCCATTACTAATCCTACTAGTGCGGCCATAAAGTAAAAATGAATTGGAAGTTTTATAAAATAGGCTCCAATACATAATAAAACCCAAATACTATTAATAAATATTAATGTAGAAATGTTTCCAAATTTTTGAGAAGCCTTCGATGTTGCAAATGCCCCAATTATAGCAACAATTTGAATTAATAAAATACAAATAATCAAACCTATCGTACTTTGATCTTTAGATTCCCAACTAATCTCTTGGGAACCAAAATAAGTAGCTACTAGCATAACTGTTTGTACAGCCATACTGTAAACAAAAAAACTGTTCAAATATCTTTTTAAACGAATATTCTCTTCTAGTAAACCCCAAACTTTTTTTAACTCTTTGAATCCATTAAAGATTATCGCTTTAGTAACTTTTTGTTTGGTATCTTTAGTTCCTTGTGGTAAATAATAATACGTATATTGACTAAATAAAATCCACCAAACCCCAACCATTACAAAAGAATATCGCATCGCTTTCATGGCAGCTGACTCCTCTGGAGTATCAGAAATATGAAACAACTCCGGTTTCATTACTATTGCCAAATTAATAATTAAAAGCACAACACTTCCTATATAACCTAAAGAATATCCTTTAGCACTTATAGCATCCTGCTGTTCTTCAAAAGCAATATCCGGTAAATAAGAATTATAAAAAACTAAACTACCCCAAAAACCAACCAAACCTAATAGATAAAACAATAAACTTAGGTAAATGTGATTCAAATCAAACCAATATAACCCCATGCAGGAAAGCGCTCCCATGTAACAAAAGAATTTCATAAAAAACTTCTTGTTCCCAACATAATCAGCAATTCCGGATAATAAGGGAGACAAAAAGGCTACTTTTAAAAATGCAATTGCAGTAACAAAACTTATTAATGCAGAATTTTTGACACTAAAACCTAAAACATTAATATAACGACCACTTTCAGAAAATAAAGCATCATAAAAAATAGGAAAAACTGCAGACGAAATAACCAACGGATAAACAGAATTGGCCCAATCATAAAAAGCCCAGGCATTTAATAATTTTTTATCTCCTTTTTGTAAATGAATCATATCGTTTTTTTTTTTTGACGAATTTATTATTTTTAAAATAGTTTCAACCTAAAACAACTAAAAAATAAAGTTTTGTTCATAAAAAAAGCCAATTCAAACGAATTGGCCTATAACTTTTTTTCCAGATTATCTTATTTAAAAACAACCCCAAATTTAGCTGCAACAGCTTTAGCTTCTGGTATCATTGCTTTTAAGTTTGCAATACGAGTAGCGTCTGAAGGGTGTGTACTTAACAACTCAGCCGGTGCTTGTCCTCCAGAATTAGCCGACATTCTTGTCCAGAATAAAATTGCTTCTTCAGGATTATAACCTGCAATTGCCATTAAAATCAAACCAATTTTATCCGCTTCTGTTTCATGGCTTCTGCTAAATGGAAGCATCCCTCCTACGTTAGATCCAATTCCGTAATATTGCTGCCACATTTGTTGTTTTTCTGCACTCATACTTCCGGTTGCAGCAGCAACACCTGCAGCACCTAAAGTTTGCAATTGAGAAGCACTCATACGTTGCGCTCCATGATTTGCTAAAGCATGAGAAACTTCATGTCCCATAACTGTTGCTAATCCTGCATCGTTTTTCGTAATTGGTAAAATACCTGAATACACTACAATTTTTCCGCCTGGCATACACCATGCATTTACTTCTTTACTATCAACTAACTTATATTCCCATTGGTAATCTTTTAAATAATCATTTTGACCAAGAGAAGCCAAATAACGTTCGGCTGCTGATTTAATCTTAATTCCAACAGTTTCAACTTTTTTAGCATCGGCTGTACCAGAAATTACTTTGTTTTCCTTTAAAAATGTTCCGTATTGTTGGAAAGAAGAAGGAAATAATTCGCTATTAGAAACGAAATTCAACGTTTTCTTTCCAGTTAACGGATTCGTTGCACAAGAATAAATTAGCCCTAAAGTAGCAATACCTACAAATACTAAATTTTTTTTCATCACAGTTTTTATTTTACTTTACTGACAAAAGTACAATTATTATCCAATAATATGCAAGACACTAAATTCCTTAGAAATTAATAAAGATTGCTCTATATTAAAACTATTTGTATCAAATTCAACATCCTCATTGTCAATTCGTACTTTTTGAACTTCAAAAGGCAATCCTATAAAATTAATTTTAAATTTCGAGTAATTCGTATTAAATTTTCCGTCTTTATGTAATTGAATGGACAACTCTTTTTCTTTCCCTGTCATTTGAAACGATAACAAACTAAACCTGCCTTTTTTATAATCATATCCATCCTGACCATCTTCATATACGACTGATTTTTCTTTTCCTTCTTTATAATACACGTCCAAAGTCAATTCTTCAATTTCAATTTCCCCCACATATTGTTGAACAGGATATTTAGGAATTATAGCTCCAGCTTTTACAAAAACGGGAATTTCATCAAATTTAGTATCCACCCACATTTCTTTTCCTCCTTTCACTAAAGTATTATTCCAATAGTTATACCATTGCCCTTTTGGAACATACATCCTTCTACCTTGAGCATTAGGTTCTAAAATTGGGCAAACTAAGATTTGGTTACCAAAAATAAATTCGTCATTTCTATAATGTGTTTGAATATCCTCTTGATCAAAATAAACCAGTGGTTTCAACATTGGAGTTCCTTCTTCAATATATTGCCAAAACATGGTATATAAATAAGGAAGTAATTGGTAACGAAGACTAACAAATTTTCGGGTAATATCAATAACTTCTTCATCAAAAGCCCAAGGTTCCTGATTTCCGTGATCACCAGATGAATGCGTTCTACAAAACGGATGAAATACACCAAGTTGAATCCATCTCGCATACAATTCACCTGTAGGTTGTTCTGCAAAACCACCAATATCTGAACCTGTAAAGCCCATTCCTGATATGGACATTCTTTGTACTTGGATATTAGCAATCCAAAGATGTTCCCAGCTCGCAACATTATCTCCCGTCCAAGATGAAGTATAACGTTGTGCTCCAGAATATGCCGATCTTGTAATAATAAATGGTCTTTTTGGATAAGCAAAACGTTTCACCCCATGATAAGTTGCTCTTGCCATTTGAGTTCCGTAAATGTTATGAGCTTTTCTATGACTACACGGATTTCCGTCATAATCGTGACGAACATCATTTGGGAATGTTTTATTAGGAACCTCCATTACTGCAGGTTCATTCATATCATTCCAAACTCCTTTTACTCCTATTTCTGAAATTAATTCTTTAAATAATCCAGCCCACCATTCTCTAACTTCGGGATTTGTAAAATCTGGAAAATTACATTCTCCTGGCCAAACTTTCCCTTTCATATAAGGACCATCGGCTCTTTTACAAAAATAATCTTTGGCTAAAGCTTCTTTGTATACCCAATAATCTTTATCAATTTTTATTCCTGGGTCAATGATAACAATCGTTTTAAAACCATCTTCAGCTAACTCAGAAACCATTCGTTTAGGATCAGGAAAATATTCTTTATTCCAGGTAAAACACCTGAATCCCTCCATATAATCGATATCTAAATAGATAGCATCACAAGGAATTTGTAGTTCTCTAAATTTGGCAGCAACTTCTTTAACATTACTCTCAGGATAATAACTCCATTTACATTGATGGTATCCTAAAGCCCATAAAGGTGGCAACTCTGGTTTTCCAGTCAAATCAGTATAAGATGTAACCACGTCCTGCATACTAGGTCCATAGAAGAAATAATAGTTCATTTCTCCACCATGAGCCCAAAAACTAGTTACATTTCTTCGTTCATGACAAAAATCAAAAAAAGATTGAAATGTATTATCAAAGAAAATTCCATATGCTTGTTTGTGATGTAAACCTATATAAAATGGAACTGCTTTATATAATGGTTCTTGTTCTTTTTGAAATGCATATTGATCAGTTGCGAAATTTTCTACTCTTTTCCCTTTAAGATTCAATTGAGTAGCTTTATCTCCCAAACCGTAAAAACATTCTCCATCTCGTGAAGATTTACTCATTTTTACAATATTTCCCCCAAACTCGTAACATTCTTCCCAATGAAATCCTAATTCATCTTCTAAAATTATATTCTCTTTCAAATCTAATATAGAAGCTCTTAAATCAGCTTTTTGAATTTTACAAACGATTTTAGTAGTCGTGATTTTATAATATGTTGTTTCTTCACTAATTTCTAAATGATTATAGCCATGAGAATGGCTTTTGTCAATTGCATATGAAAAATCATTACTAAAATACCCTTTAGTTGTAAAACGAAAACGAATCAAACTATCTCTAAGTACTGTTAATTTTAAAATGACATTATTATCAGTATAAAAATATACAGAATCAACATCTTGGGTATAGGAAACTATTTTAGAAGGATATAAATCTCCTTTGTATTCTAATTCAGTATTTGTAATCATCTTTTAGGGTTTTCATTAATAATGTACTCATTCTCTCAAACTTACGAAAAATCTTTTTTATAAATAAATATTAGTTTTTTTATTCACGAAAACGTTGTAGTTGAGGAATTCACAAAAAAAAGAAGTATTAACTTTTATATTAATACTTCTTTCACTTTAAAATTATTTATCGTATATTCTTATTATTTAGACACATACAAAATAGTTAAGAAAACTTATAAACGGTAACGCTTAACGGAGGAAGTATCAATTCAACCGAATAATCTCTACCTCCATATGGACTCGATTCTACTTTCAATTTAGAAGTATTGATAACATTACTACCTTGATACTTTTCTAAATCACTATTAAAAATTTCTTCTAATATACCTTTTCTAGGAACTCCTATTCTGTAATTTTTGCGAACAATTTGGGTAAAATTGCAGACAACTATTAAATCATTGTTAGAATCATTTCCTTTTCGAATATATGAAAGAACTGCGTTTTGATGATCAGAATAATTAATCCATTCAAATCCCTCATGACTAAATTGTTTTTCATACAATGCAGGCTCTGATTTGTACAAAGCATTTAAATCTTTAACAAATTGTTGGGCTCCTTTATGCACTGGATATTGCAATAAATGCCAATCTAAACTTTCTTGAAAATTCCATTCAGCCATTTGACCAAATTCACCTCCCATAAAAAGTAAATTACCTCCTGGATGTGTAAACATATAACCATAAAGCAGACGTAAATTGGCAAATTTTTGCCATTCATCACCAGGCATTCTATCTGCAATAGATTTTTTTCCATAAACTACTTCATCATGTGATAAAGGCAACATGAAATTTTCCGTAAAAGCATAAGTCATAGAAAAAGTCAAATCATTTTGATGGTATTTTCTATAAACAGTAGCTTTTTGAAAATATTTTAATGTATCATGCATCCATCCCATCATCCATTTCATACCAAAACCTAATCCACCAACTGAAGTTGGTCTAGAAACCATTGGAAATGAAGTACTTTCTTCAGCAATAGTTTGAACTCCTTCAAAATTTGAATATACTACTTCATTAAATTCCTTTAAAAAGCTTATAGAATCTAGATTTTCATTTCCACCAAAAATATTTGGCTCCCATTCTCCATCGTTTCTTGAATAATCTAAATAAAGCATTGAAGCAACTGCATCAACTCTCAAGCCATCAATATGATAATGCTGTAACCAAAAAAGCGCATTACTTATTAGAAATGATCGGACTTCATTCCTTCCATAATTGAAAACTAAACTTTTCCAATCAGGATGATAACCTTTTCTTCTATCTGGATGCTCATATAAATTAGAACCATCAAAATATCCTAGTCCATGCGCATCATCAGGGAAATGTGAAGGAACCCAATCCAAAATAACTCCTATTCCGGCTTGATGCAATTTATCTACTAAATGCATAAATCCCTGCGGATCACCAAAACGGGAAGTTGGAGCAAAATAACCTACTAATTGATATCCCCATGATGGATCATAAGGATATTCCATTATTGGCATAAATTCGACATGAGTAAAACCCATATCTTTAACATAGCTCACTAAATCTTCGGCTAAGTCATGATAACTCAAAAATTGATTTCCCTCGGCACGTTTCCATGAACCTAAATGAACTTCGTAAACCGAGTATGGTTTATCTAGTGCATTATACTCCTTACGGTTTTCCATCCATTTTGAGTCATCCCAATCATAATCTAAATCCCAGATTATAGATGCTGTATGTGGGGGTTTCTCACAGTATAAAGCAAAAGGATCCGCTTTTTCAGTCACTAATCCTTGATTGTGAGATATAATTTTGTATTTATATGTAGTTCCTTTTTTAATATTAGGAATAAAACCTTCCCAAATACCAGAGGAATCCCAGCGCACATATAATTCATGTTCTCCCTGATTCCAGTAATTAAAATCTCCTACTACAGAAACCGAAGAAGCTGTAGGCGCCCAAACAGCAAAATAAACTCCTTGAACCCCATCTAATTCAATTAAATGTGCACCTAACTTTTCATACAATCTAAAATGTTTTCCAGCTTTGAATAAGTTAATATCAAAATCAGTAAAAAGGGAATGCGAAATAACTTTACTCATAGTATTGTTGGTATAACTCTAAATTTTAGAAAATAGAATGTTGATATATAATTTGTTGTTAACTTATCCAATTTTAAAATTATCTGGTAAAGTCACTCCTTTCTTAATTACAACAATACCCTCTTTTATAGCATACAATTCATTTGTTGTATTTTCTAAATGACTACCACCGTTAATATGTACATTATTACCTATACGACAGTTTTTATCAACTAAAGCATTATTGATGTAACAATTTTCACCAATACCAACTAATATTTTATTATTCTTTTGATCCTCATTCATATCTTCAATACTCTGATAAAAATCATTACCCATTACATAAGTATTTCTAATAACAGAATCTTTTCCTACTCTGGCACGGATTCCTATTACCGAATGAACAATCTCTTTAGCATTAATAATACATCCTTCAGAAATCAATGATTTGTCTACCAAAGTGTTCTTAAACTTTGAAGGAGGTAACATCCTTGGTCTTGTATAAATCTTGTTGTCATTATCAAACAAATTAAATTTAGGAACATCTTCGGTTAAACCAATATTTGCTTCAAAGAAAGAATCAATATTTCCAATATCAGTCCAGTATCCTTCATATTGATAACTTAGAATTTTTTGCTTACCAACTGCTTGAGGAATAATTTCTTTACCAAAATCTTTAGTTTCCTTATTCGACATAAGTTCTACTAAAAGATCTTTATTAAAAATATAAATACCCATTGAAGCTAGATAGTTTTTACCTTCAGCTTTCATTTGATCACTTACATTCGATTCCCAATCAGGCAATAATTCTTTTGCAGGTTTTTCAATAAAAGACTCAATACAACTATCGCTATTCGTTTTAAGTATTCCAAATTCAGGTGCATCTTTAGCATTTACTGGCAAAGTAGCAATTGAAATATCAGCTTGTTTTTTAATATGCTCTTCAATCATATCGTTAAAATCCATTTGATACAATTGATCTCCTGATAAAATTAAAGCATAATCAAAATCATGATTCAAAAAATGAGGCATACATTGTCTTACAGCATCGGCAGTTCCCTGAAACCAAGTTGGATTATCAGGAGTTTGCTCTGCTGCTAATATATCTACAAATGCCTGACTAAAAGCACTAAACACATAGGTATTCTTAATATGAGCATTTAAAGAAGCAGAATTAAATTGCGTTAAAACAAACATTCTATAAATATCTGAATTCATACAATTAGAAATTGGAATATCTACCAATCTATATTTTCCTCCTACCGGCACTGCAGGCTTAGATCGGGTTTCGGTTAATGGGTATAATCTTGATCCTTGCCCCCCTCCTAAGATAATAGCAATGACATTTTTTCTTTTTGCCTTCATATTTTGTTTCGTATTAAGTTGTACATATCTATATATTCCTGACTGGCTTTTTCCCATGAATGATCAATACTCATTCCTAATTTTATTATTTTGTTTAAATGTTCTTTGTCATTATACAAATTAACCGCTCTTTGAATGGAGTAACAAATATCTCCAACCGAAGCTTGATTATGGCAAATTCCATTTCCATCATCTCCAAAATCAATTACAGTATCTTGCAAACCTCCTGTTCTTCTTACTATTGGTATTGTACCATAACGCAAGGAATACATCTGATTTAATCCGCATGGTTCAACTCTGGAAGGCATCAATAAAAAATCGGCTCCAGCATAAATTAAATGTGCTAATTCTTCATTATAACCAATAAAAGTATTATAATTACCTTTGTAATCAACCAGAAGACTATTCAACTGATTCTCAATATATCCACTACCAGAACCTAAAATTAAAATGTTTATATTCTTATAATTTTCAGAAAGTGCCAAAGCCGATGCCTGCGGTAATAAATCTCCCCCTTTTTCATCCCACAAACGACCTATAAAACTAAATAATGGTTTTGTAGGATCTAGATTAAATAGACCACATAGAATTTCTTTGTTTTCTTGCTTTCCTTTTTCAAAATTTTGAATAGAATAATTTTTTTCAAGCATTTTATCTTTTGCTGGATCCCAAACCTGAGTATCTATTCCATTTAAAATACCCTTCGATTTATAACGAACGAGATTAAACAAAGATTCTAAACCATTAGCTGACTGATTGATTTCATCCAAATAGCTTGGAGAAACAGTCGTAACTGCCGAAGCACATTTAACTCCTACAGCTAAGGAATTTATGCAATGACTCCATTCAAGTATTTTTACATGAGATAAATCAAATTCAGGTAAATAATGTAATTTATCAAAATTAAACTGTCCTTGATACAAGCCATTATGAATGGTAATCATTGAAGGTGTATTCAATAATTTATGATACTTATGACAATATTGCATCATAAATGGAATCAATCCAGTATGGTGATCATGACAATTTATCACGTCTGGCATAGATGCCCTACCTATGATCCAATCTAAAGTTGCAATTTGAAAAGCAACAAAACGTTCAATATCATCCTCATAACCATAAACATCTTTCCTATCAAAAAGTTCAGGAATTTCCATAAGATACAACTCAAAACCAAGTTTATCAGTTGTCTCTTTAAGTACACTAAATGGAAAATTAAAATTTCCTAATTTGACAGTACCCCAATGAACACATTCGAAATCATTTTCATTCCTGAATTTGGTTTCATAGCAAGGCATCACAACTCTTAATTCATGAGCCGCTTTACTTTGATATTTTGGCAAAGCACCTACTACATCCGCTAAACCTCCAACTTTAGCTACTGGATAACACTCTGCGCTAATATGAAAAATCTCCATGTATTTGATTTAAGTTTTTTATGGTTAAAAAAATAATAAAAAGTCAAACAGTCTAAATTCTTTTATATCGACTAGAAAATGATTAAAATAATATCTTTTAACTTTTTCTAAATATAGTAAAAAATCTAAACAATTAAAGTAAAATTTAAAAAATATTAAGACTAATTATTCATTTATTTGTCTTAAAATATTAATATAAAGTCATATAATTAAAGAGTATTATAGTTTAATAATATTTTAAAAAACACATCAAATAATCAATATATTCTCAAATTTAAATGCTTAAAATTAAACAAATATAATTCAGTTAAAATCTAAATATTTTAAATAGTAATAATTTGATAACCTAATCAAACATTTATCAGACCAAAAACAAATTAATTATTAAATCTCAATATGAAATACATGAAAAAGAATGTTATTAGGAGAAAAAAATGTATTCTATTATAAAATATAAATGAATAATAATAACATTTACCAAATAGCATTTTAATATATTCCTGTAATATATTTATTAAAAATAGTTATATAAAACCTTATACCTAAATCAAATCATTGATATATAAAATTGATTTTTTTCGGATCAATCTCAAAACCTGGGGGCAAATATTTAAAAAAAAAGAAGAACTTTGTCTTTATAAGAATTATTGATGACTTCTATAGAACTTTTAAAATTTATGCTGCCTGATTTTTTAGTAGAATACTTTGAAGTGATTTCCGCTAATAACTCAGAAG